>JAXHTJ010000041.1:0-16640 GCA_034190245.1 Halobacteriota archaeon
GTTCGATGGAAAGCCATTTGTTCCATTTCTGCCTGTTGTATAAGGGGAAATTAGTTTATTGTATTGGCTGAAAAAACTGAATGTTTTAGGTTGAATTTGGATGGGGGTGAATAGTTACCTTCTATTTTTGTATAAATTCTTATCTGTTTCATCTCCCCCATATTTTTAACTATGCTTGAATGAGAATGAAGTGGAGCCACTCCTCCACTTTTATCTATTATCATAACTTCAAGGTCTTCTTCTCCTCCTTCATTCAATTTATACCATAATCCTTTTGCTTCATCTTCATAGTACCAAATCCCTTCGTCATCCAATCTCTTCTCAATCTTTTTTTTCCTTTCTTCCTCTTCTTGTGTTGGCGTCTCTGAAGTAGAGTATACTTCCCTTATGTGATTCCTTCTCAAAATGGCAGCACAGTTCGCATTATCAGAAGAATGATCAAGAATAAATTTCCATATTTCAAAATCATTCAGCTTCATGAACTCATCTATCTCTTCAGGAGGTGGCAGACTATTACCCAGATAAGATTTTAGCGCTTCACCAAGATGATAATCATATGCCCTTCTTGTTTTGTGAAAATAGACCTGTGTAAACATTTGATATCTCGATATTATCAGCGATTCTGCAACATGCCAGCCTCCTTCATCCACTCCAAGAATTGCCTCTTCTGATTCAGGCCCTATACCAACAGCAAGCGTATTTATCAACCTCAAATAGTCGTAAATACCATATTTAACTCCTATGTGGTGTGAGTCTCGTAGAAGATAATCCCCTCTATCGGCATCTAATTGACTTGAAATTAGAACCTTCCAAAAGATCCTTTCGCCTAAAATATCTGCATTTCCTTCGATCAATGCTGCGACTTCCTCTGCCTCTATCTTATAGTTAGTTCTATTGATTTGATGATTTTCTATAACTTCCTTTAAAGAATTTTTTATTATAACAGAAGTGTAATCTTCGTGTTTGTAAGGCTTATGTTTGCGATTAATTTTAGGCATTATTTCTTCTGAAGCATGAGAAAATGGAGCATGCCCTACATCATGTAATAGTGCCGATAACCTGATTAGCTGTTTATCTCTTCCCATACCCTCTTCATTATAACCTACGTTTTCCTCCAATATCCTTTTGTTAGCATCGTTGCTTACTATCGAATCAAATAATAAAGTGGCAAGATGCATCACTCCCAGAGAATGTTCAAATCTCGTATGTGTGGCTCCGGGATAAACCATATCTGTAAGGCCTAACTGCCTTATTCTCCTCAATCTTTGGAAATCAGGATGGTCTATTATCTTTTTCTCCCACTCGTTAAGGGGGATAAATCCATAAACCGGATCTCTGATTTCGTATTTCTTCATTTTGATTCCGCCTTTGCTTTATCTTTAATATTTATCCAAATTCCACATTTATCATTTTTGGAATGAGGGTATCGCGAAGGGGCAATATTTAGACCGTAAAGTACCATACAAGCTCAACTCGAAAAGTATTTCAAAAGGCACTCTTCTTCAAATAATTTTACAGCACCGCTCACACTCGTGAGGCTTACATTTAACAACCTTCCAAGCTGCTTGATATGAAACGGAGTTGTGGGGTTTGCGAGAAAATGTGCAAGGATCTTCCACTTTACATATTGTCTGAACAGTTCAATCATATAAACCCTGGTCCATTATATTAAACGAGGGTTCAGTATAAAAAACTATAGTCATTAATTTGTTACCACTCGGATATCCCCAGAAATCAGTTTTGTAAAAAGGGCGTCTCGGTTGTAATTAGGATATAAAAGTTTGAGAAGGTGTTATAAGGGATAAATAAGAAATTAGGTGTTGCTTAATCAGAGATAATGGATACCTTGATTTTATTAAAAATAGCTGATTGATCTGATTGTCAGAATAATCTTTATGGTAGTATCGATTAGATCTGAATATATGAATGAACAAGACCCTATCATCAAGTGGCTGCTTGATGGTGATGTATCCATTCAATACCAGATCCACAGGGACTTTCTAAGACCCGATAAGCAGGCTCTTCAAAATCTTCAAAAACGGATTGCAGAAGAGGGGTGGGGAGCGAGATTTCTTGCAGAGAGAAGAGATAACGGTCGTTGGGGAGGTGGTTCTATCAGCCCAAATGGACATCAACACATTACACCCTCCTCGACCTGAAGAATCTTTACCTGCCAAGAGATGAGAGAAACGCAAGGGAGAGTGTCGCCATGGTTCTTGATCAGCCCACGGGAAAAGAAGGAGGGATTAACCTTGCAAAGACGATTGAGTATAGTGATGTCTGCCTCAACGGAATGATTCTAAATTATGCCTCATACTTTAGGCCCGAAGATTCCAAACTTCGCATTATTGTGGATTATCTCCTCTCTATGCAGATGGAAGATGGTGGATGGAATTGCGAGTACTATCATGGTGCAACTCATAGCTCTCTTCACACAACACTAAGCGTTCTCGAAGGTCTTTTTGAATACAGAAAGGCTGGCGGTAAGCACAGGTTAAAGGAGATTGAAGAGGTTCAAAAGGATGGAACCAAGTTTATCTCTTGGAGCATAAGATGTTTCAGTCCCACAGAACCGGAGAGATAATCGATAAAAAGATGCTTATGCCATCGTATCCCTCAAGGTGGAGATATGACATATTGAGAGCCTTTGATTACTTTCAGGCTGCAAAGATCGGCTACGACGAAAGGATGGATCCTGCCATTGAAATTCTTCTAAAAAAGCAAAAAAAGGACGGAAGATGGCCTTTACAGATGAAGCATAAAGGGCAGGTTCATTTTGATATGAAAGAGACAGGAAAGCCAAGCAGGTGGAATACTCTGAGGGCTATGAGGGTGTTGAGATGGTTTGGAATACATTCTGATTCTTCCTAAAGGGTCAGCTCACAAAGTTTTTTATCCAATTAACACACTACAAAAAGGGGAAAATCGAACACAATTGGACTTTAATGAATTGCTGATAAGGCTCCCGCTAAAAAGGTCGTTTTGGGGATAAATTAAAAAAAAGAAAAGAAAGAGAAGGTTTAGAGCGGGTACTTCTCTTTCAGTGATCTGAGTGCTTCCTCTGCCTCTTTTACCGTTCTTTCAACAAGCTCCGCTGCAGTTGGCATATCCTTTATACGCTGCGCACATTCTCCACCAGCGAAGAGTGCCTTATCTTCCTCTCCTGCAAATGTGGCTGCAAATCCCTTCATCTCCGCCATAAGAACCCTGGTGGGTATCGATGTGAGTGTATCCGGTACACCGGTGAAGGTTCCGGGAGCATGCTCTATAGTAACTTCACATATCTCCTGAGATACGGGAGTCTTCAGGTACCTTGCCGGTCCAACCATTCCTCTTGCCCTCAATGTGCCCCTGTCTCCAGTCTCTACAACCTGGTTCTTCCACATATCGGCAAATTCACAGTCTTTAGTCGCCAGGAATCTGGTACCCATCTGAACACCATCAGCACCTAATGCCAATGCGGCTGCAAGTGTTCTACCATCACAAAATCCTCCTGTTCCGGCAGCTGGTACATCCGGGAATTCTTCACATACGGCAGGGAGTAAAGTCATTGAAGATATTGGCTCCCATGGACCGTGGAATCCGCCTTCCTGTCCCGATACAACAAGGAAATTAACACCGGCTTTAACCGCTCTTGTAGCATGCTTTACGGATGGCACAACATGACCCCAGACCATTCCGGAATCCTGTAACAGATCCGCCATCTTGACGGGATCTCCGGCTGAAGTGATGACAACATTTGCTCTCTCTTCCATCTCTTTGCTCTCTTCCCTGATCTCCTTCAATACCTCGACCAATTTTCTTGCCATTCCACGCAGTTCTTCGGATACCATAATATTTGATCCAAAGTAACCCTTTGTTTCCCTCGTCTTTTCCAGTGTGCTCCGATAGATCACCTTGTACAACTCAAGAGGGCTACCTGCCTCTTTTGCTCCGGGAGTACTCTCAATAAATATGTTGTACATCTCCGGTGCCATAAGCTGGCTGGCAAGTCCACTGGTGCTTATGAGTCCAAGCGCTCCGGCATTTGACGCATTTGCACACATCTGGTTCGTACTGAACGGCCCCATTCCTGCCTGAATTATAGGGTGTTTGATCCCTATCAACTCAGTAAGTCTTGTCTTAATCATAGTTTATCGATCTTGGTTTACACGGAGTGATAATAAGGCTTTCGGTTTTTAAAAGCAATCTTTTGAACAAGGACTGATACGATAACAAGCGGTAGTAAAAAAATAAAAAAAAGAGTGAGGTGGTTTTAGACAGGATATTTTGTCTGCAACCCTTTAAGTACCTCTTCTGCCTCTTTCATTGTTCTTTCAACAAGCTCCGCTGCAGTTGGCATATCCTTTATACGCTGCGCACATTCTCCACCAGCGAAGAGTGCCTTATCTTCCTCTCCTGCAAATGTGGCTGCAAATCCTTTCATCTCTGCCATCAATACCTTGGTGGGTATCGATGTGAGCGTATCCGGTACACCAGTGTATGTTCCTGGAGCATACTTTATAGTCTCTTCACACATCTCCTGAGATACAGGCGTCTTCAGATATCTTGCAGGCCCAACTATACCTCTTGCCCTCAATGTGCCTCTGTCTCCAGTCTCCACAACCTGGTTCTTCCACATATCGGCAAATTCACAGTCTTTAGTCGCCAGGAATCTGGTACCCATCTGAACACCATCAGCACCTAATGCCAATGCGGCTGCAAGTGTTCTACCATCACAAAATCCACCTGTTGCTGCAATGGGAATATCCGGGAATTCTTCACATACGGATGGAAGTAAAGTCATTGATGATATTGGCTCCCATGGACCGTGGAATCCGCCCTCCTGTCCAGATACAACGAGGAAATTGACACCTGCTTTAACAGCCCTACTAGCATGTTTTACAGAAGGTACAACGTGACCCCATACCATCCCAGAGTCTTTTAAAAGATCCACCATCTTGACGGGATCTCCGGCTGAGGTGATGACAACCTTTCCTCGCTCTCTCATATCTTCACTCTCTTCCCTGACCTCTTTTAACGCCTGAATCAGTTTAATTGCCATTCCACGCAGTTCTTCTGATACCATAATATTTGATCCGAATATCCCTTTTGCCTCCTTTGTGCGTTCGAGCGTGGCACGATATACAAGTTTGTATACATCGATCGGGCTTTCCGCATCTTTTGCTCCAGGGGTACTCTCCATGAATATCTTGTACATGTCCGGTGCTATCAGTTGACTGGCAATTCCACTGGTACTGATGAGCCCAATTGCTCCAGCGTTCGCTGCATTTGCGCAGAGTAGATTCGTACTGAACGGTCCCATTCCTGCCTGAATTATAGGATACTTTATTCCTATCAACTCAGTAAGTCTTGTCTTTATCATAGTATGTCACCTTACTTATCAAGTAAGTAGAAATTGCTTGAATTGATAGATAAGACTTTCGATTTTTGAAGGCAGTTGTGGAAGGGGACTTGAGAGTTATTAAAAGAGAAATCCTTATATATTCAAAATTAAGACTTACGTAATATAAAACACGGGAGGTAGAACAAATGGGACTATTAGATGGTAAAGTTGCAATAGTGACTGGAGCTGGTCGAGGAATCGGGAGAGGCGAGGCGATGTATCTTGCAAAAGAAGGTGCAAAGGTTGTTGTCAACGATTTTGGCGGAAAATGGGACGGAACAGGTGGAGAAAAGTCTCCTGCTGATCAAGTTGTAGACGAGATAAAAGCTGCCGGAGGAGATGCGGTAGCCAACTATGGCAGTGTATCAAGCTTTGAAGACGCCAAAGCAATGGTGGATCAGGCTGTAGAGGCGTTTGGTCGCTTGGACATCGTGGTCAATAACGCCGGTATCCTCAGGGATAAGATGATATTTAACATGACCGAAGAAGAATTTGATTCGGTTATTGCCGTTCATCTCAAAGGTACATTCAACGTCACGAGACATGCCTGTTCCTACTGGAGAGAGCAGAGCAAGGCTGGAAACCAGATAAATGGAAGGGTCATAAACACAACTTCTGACGCTGGCCTCGTTGGAAACCCGGGGCAGGCAAACTATGGACCCGCTAAAGCAGGTATCGCCGCTATGACAATAATTGTTGCAAGGGATATGAAAAAATATGGAGTAACTGCTAACGCGGTATGCCCAATAGCAAGAACAAGACTTACTGTGGATGCAACACCAAAAACCGCTGGAATGATGCCAAAGAAGACAGGGGATTTCGACCCAGTCGGCCCAGAGCATATAGCACCAGTCGTGGCTTTCTGTGCTACTGATGCAGCACAGAAAGTATCAGAAAAGGTCTTCCACATAATGGGTCCAAGAATCGAGATTTATGAAGGGTGGCACCCGGCAAAAGGTAAATCCATCTCAAAGAAGGGTGAAGCCTGGGAAGCAAGCGATATAATGGAAAAGGCCAGTGATCTCGGTCTAAAAGTAAAGAAATAAACCAATCTTTACGGCATTGGGCGTAGGCCCAATGCACCCTCTATTTTTATTTTTTTGACGTTGTACACGGCTAGCGTAGCAAAGACTGCTTCCTCTGTTCTTATGGTCTCAGTGCCCTGACTTGGTATGGTGTTGAGCACATCTCCTGTGAAACCTTTCGTAGATAAACCTTCATCGCTTAAGATCGCTTCAACACCCCTATGTGGAGAGCCGAAGATAAAGACAATGTCACAACCAACCAGTTCTTCCATCTTTTCACCGCTTACCACTTCTCCACCTCTCGATGTGAATACGACCTTCTCACTTGTTAACCTGGCAAGCGTCTCTCCTAAAGTGCCTGCAATCTCTGTCTCGTATCCCCAATAAGACGGGGGCTTTTCCTCTTCAACATATTCTACCTCGAGCGGGTCTGTTGATATTATCTTCAGGGTTAGACGGTCTCCTCTTTGCGACTTTTTATGTGAACGCAGTTTTGCAAATATTTCCACGCCAATATCTATAAGAGCCATTCCTTTCTTCAGTTCGACCACAGCGCCCTCTCTGAATTCCCCGATGAGTAGACTGTAGGATTTTGAATTCAGAGGATGATGGGGGGTTCTCAAGGGTGGCACAACACCCACATACCTAAGCTCTTCTTTTAGCGGGAATAGTCTCTTTCTCAGGTACTGAGGAGTCTCGATATATCTGAGAACAAGTGATATGAATCTGCTGTCATCGAACTCACCATCTTTGTAAATAATTATCTTATCAACACCAAAGATAGATGCAGCTCTTGCAATCTGTCCAACTTTGTACGTCTTTATCCGCTGATCAGGACTCTCTATCGTCAGAGACGACGGTATCATTATAGATAACACAATATAAACTCATTAATGGATCTTTTACTAAAGCTTGCTTCTGGCCGAATCCAGAATTATCTGTGTCTCTGCCCTTGCAACAGCTTCTCTGACTGATTGTACAGCATCAACATTTGCTGAGATGCTGTCTATACCGAGCTCCACCAGCAGTTTTGCCATCTTTGGTGAAGATCCCGCCTGACCACATATCGAGGTGGTAACTCCTGCCTCTTTACACACTTCAATCACATATTTTATCAATTTAAGGACTGCTGGATGTTGCTCATTATAGATATATGCGATATTTGCATTGTTTCTATCGACTGCCAGTGTGTACTGTGTTAGATCATTCGTTCCAAAGGAGACGAAATCTATCCCCTCTTCAATAAACTCCTCAATTATCAGTGCACAACCGGGTGTCTCAACCATTATTCCAAGATCGAATGTTCCCAGAGCGAGTCCTTCCTCTACCATCAGCTTCTTTGCCCTTCTTACTTCACTTGGGTGCTGCACCAGCGGCAGCATAATGCCCACATTCGTTAAACCTTCATCATGCAATCTTTTAAACGCCCTCAGCTCCAGCCTGAAGTGTTCTGTGTAATCCAGGTCGCGCCTGATGCCTCGCCATCCAAGCATGGGATTGTGTTCTGTTGGCTCGTCTGCGCCACCTTCCATATTCTTAAATTCATCTGTTGGGGCATCGAGTGTCCTGACCCAAACAGGTTGTGGATAGAATGCCTCTGCAACCACCTTTATATCGTCAGCAAGGGCATCTATATACTCTACCATTCTTCCATCTCTTATGAATGTACTCGGGTGTTTCCTCAGGGATATGATCATATGCTCTATTCTAAGAAGCCCAACCCCATCTGCTCCAGTTGCAGCGGCTTTGTCCGCAAGTTGCGGGAAATCGATGTTTACCTTGACCTCTGTAGCGGTGATTATCTTATGAGCCACCGTCTTGGGAGCATCTGTCTTCTTTTTGCTTTCAGTTTCTATTAAGCCGTCATAAACGATTCCACGTTGCCCATCAATGGTTATAAAATCCCCATCTTCCAATTTTTTCGTGGCTTCTTTAGTACCGACAACTGCCGGTGTTCCCAGTTCACGGGATACTATAGCTGCGTGACAGGTTAAACCCCCCTCGTCGGTTACTATACCCGTGGCTCTCTGCATAGCTGGAACCATGTCCGGTGTAGTCATGTTTGCAACCAATATATCGCCATCCTCCACTTTATTCAGTTCCGATGGGTCCGTAACGATCTTTACACTACCTGAGGTAACTCCTGGCGAAGCCCCAATTCCTTTCAGTATCATCTCTCCGGAACCTACTGTTGCAGTAGATTCTTTTTTACTGATTGTCGTTATGGGCCTTGACTGCACAATATTGATCTTTTCACCTTCAATAGTCCATTCAACATCCTGCGGAACTCCATAATGATCTTCTATTATCTTTCCAATCTTTGTAAGTCTCGCAATTTCGTCAACTGACAGGACTACTGTATCTTTGATGTTCTCCGGTACGCTTTGTACGACTACGCTTCCATCTTCACTTATAATGTGCATGATCTCTTTGGTTGCTACATAGTTATCCAGTATCTCCTCTGTCATATTATCAACTACATAATTATCAGGTGAGACACTCCCGGAGACTATAGCCTCTCCAAGGCCCCATGTTGCCTCAATAACCGTCACAGGCTCTCCAGTGGAAGGATGAGACGTAAAGAGCACACCAGCCTTGTCTGCGTTGATCATTATCTGGACTACAACAGAGATGTTCACTAAACTGTGATCGAATCCTTGCTTCTTACGATAAAATATTGCTCTTGCGCCGTAAAGAGACGCCCAACACTTTTTTACCGCATCAAGAAGATCTTTTTCACCTTTAATGTTTAAAAAAGTGTCCTGTTGACCTGCAAAACTTGCATCCGGCAGATCTTCGGCTGTCGCACTTGATCTGACTGCTACGAACACTTCTTTACCTTCTCTTTCACATAATTCACCATAGGTCTTTATTATGTCCTGATGGATCTCCTTTGGCATCTCCGTCGATAAAATTATCTCTTTTGCTCTCTTTTCGGCCTTCTTTAAATCCTTGTCATTGTCCACGTTCACATCAAGGCTCTTAAAGAGCTTTTCAGCTATCCCGGTCTCTTCTAAGAATCTCCTGAACGCAGTTGCAGTTACTGCAAAACCACCCGGAACCGGTAAATTTGCATTGATCATCTCCCCCAAACTTGCCCCTTTGCCACCGACCAATGATACATTCTTAACGTTTACCTCTTCTAACCATACAATATTGTCATTAACCATTTCTCATCTCTCCAGATCTTTTGTGATGCCATCTTTCTTTTTTGTATAGCCTTCAATTGCGATTTTTAGTATCTCATCGGATTTTTCGCGTGAAAATCCAAACTCTTTTGATAATCTATTGAAGAAAGGAATTTGTAGATCTTTTTTGGTACATTGAGCTCTACCAGCTTCGATCAGGGTAAAAGTATTTGCAAGAGTGTGAACAAACTCAAATGAGGGTGGCATCTTGCCGTTTTCTATCCGGGAAACCGTCTCTCTGCTGAGCTCCAGTATGGCACTCAGTTCTTTCTGGGTCACACCATATTTGGTCCTAAGTTTTCGTATGTCATTTCCAGGATTCTGCGACATTACTATGTCTCCGGCAATTCCCTTTGCAAAATTACGCATCCAATCGGGCACATACTTGGTTATAACAATTCCCCCTTATTCGTCTTAAAACGTGTAACATATAAATCACAAAGTAAATTTAATAAGTGTTAATAATATAAATATTTTTCCGGGCATTGTGTTAAATTTGTGATAATCTGTGATAATTATATCACATAGTTATGGGGTGCATAGATGCGTATTAATGAAGATATGCTCAGGATTCAAGAGAATATTGCATTAAAAACAGTGACATCAGACCAACTTGATAGATTAGTTGTGATTGGTGGAGTAGATCAGGCATTTTATGATGATAAGATCATCTCCGGTATTGTTTTACTGGACTATGACTCTTTAGAAGAGTTAGAGAGTGTTTACACTGTTATGGATGTGGATTTTCCTTACATCCCCGGATTTTTAGCTTTTAGAGAAGCCCCATCGGTAATCGAGGCTTTTTCCAGGTTGAAGATAAAACCAGATATGTTGATTGTTGATGGGTGCGGGATAAATCACCCGAGGTTTGCTGGGCTCGCAACACACGTTGGGGTTGAGCTCGACATACCGACAATCGGAGTTGCCAAGAAGATCCTTTGTGGCGACTTTAAGAAGGAACCACAGGAGGTGGGTGAGTTCAGCGAGATCGCATATAAGGGTAGGAGAGTTGGGGCTATCTTCAAGTCAAAGAAGAACTGTAATCCAATAATAATTGCCCCGGGGCATAAGGTCTCTCTGGAAAGCTCAATTAAGATCGTCAGGCATTGCCTCAAGGGATATAAACTCCCCGAAGCGACAAGACTTGCTCATCAATATGCCGGTTATACGAAAAGAGAGTTATTAAAACAGAAAAAATAAAATATCGTTCGCCGCGATACACCTAACTGACGGAGTAAATTAAGATATGAAATCACAGGGTATAATGCCGTACATCAAGATCATGCGACCAGAACTTGCTTTTATGGATATAACACTCCCTGTAGCATCTGCTTTCTTGGCGGCATCTGTTGGATCTGGTAGTCTCCCGGATCCATATATATTCTTACGGGCTGTCTTTGGGGCATATTTTACCATCGTCGGATCATATGTCTTAAATGACTTTTTTGACGTTGATGTCGATCGAATAAACCTTCCAGACCGTTCTCTACCATCCGGGGAGCTTAAAAGGTATAACGCACTCTTCTTTTCGATTTTACTGAACCTGGTGGGCCTTGTACTTTTTTTAAGTATAAATTTAGAATCAGCTCTGGTTGTTGTAGTGGCAATACTTGTAATAACCTCCTATTCGGCATTCTTCAAGAGGAGAACACCACTTTCTTTCGTGCCAGTGGGCGTTGCTTATGGCCTTGTCCCTCTCGGCGTATGGCTTGCATTTTCGCCTGTCACTCTTCCGGTGATCCTGTTCTCACTTATGATAGGTATTACCGATCTGGGTTTCACAAATCTGGATGCTAGTAGGGATGTCTTTGGCGACAAAAAATCCGGGATACCGACACTTCCCGTGACATACGGTATTTCCGCCGTCTCAAAATTCGTACTATGTTGCTGGATAATAGGAATGATACTGAGTATTGTTATAGGGTATGCTGCCAGTCTATGGTATATATATCTGATAACGGCAATATTTGCTGCTTTATGGTATCTACGAAGATATTTAAAATTTTTGCGAAATCCCACACCGAAGCTGGGTGAAAAATTGTTCTTCGATGCGTCCGCTTATAGAGGATACCTATTTATCTCGCTGATTGTTGATGTTGTTGTCTCTATGATGTGATTTCTGCTCAATAGCGTGGGTGTCAAAATTAGAAAAATCTAAGTCTACTTAAGAGAGAAAGCTGAAATGGTAGAAATGATAAAGATTTATGAAAATACAGGGATGAATATATTCGCCGATATCAAAGATGATAACGTTGATTTCATTGCCAAGGGGATGTTTGGGCCGATTGTGAACCCTGTCGTAAACCTAATGATGAGGTATTTTAAGGATGAGCGACCACTTATTGCCACTGATGATAGTCTAATATTTTCAACATGGATACCACCGATGCCAAGTAAGGCCTTCGATAGGCTCGTCGGAAACCAGATCAAGATGAAGATCACAAGAAGGCATATACCTGAGGAAGTTTCTGTTGCAGTTACTGGTAAGTGTCCCTGTGATTGCGTCTTCTGCTGTGCAAAAGGTATTGTTGCTGAGCCTGAACTGACTCTTGATGAGATGAAAGATCTGATCGATCAGGCGATTGAAGCAGGTGCATACTTGCTTGTATTCGATGGCGGTGAAACACTTCTGAGAAAGGATATTTATGATATAATCGGTTACGTGGACGACCGAGCTATAACCGTAATGTTCACCAATGGACTATATCTAACAAAAGAAGTGGCAAGGAAACTTAAAGATGCCGGGCTATACTCGCTTCAGGTGAGTATCGACAGCCCATATCAAGAGGATCATGACAGAATTAGAGGGATTCCCGGTATCTTTGAAAAAGCAACCGCGGGTGCAAAGGCCGCTGTTGAGGCCGGGCTGCTTGTAAGCATGTACTATGTTGCAAGGCCAGAAAATTCTGATGAAAAGACACTCAACAATCTGGTTGAGCTAGCAGGAGAGATCGGAGCACATGAAGTCTCGATTTATGATATCTTGGCCATCGGTAAGTGGCTTGAACATGAAGATGAAACGATGAGTGAAGCAGATAGAAGAAGAACAGTTGCCCTTCATAAGAGGGTCAATTCACCGGGCAAGCAAGGTCCCAAGGTCATGGCCTTCAGCTATTTCGAGGGGCCGGAATTGTATGGATGCCTGGCAGGAAGAAGATGGATGCATGTAACTCCCGCAGGTGATGTTATACCATGCTCTTACACGCCGCTTACATTCGGAAACATCAGGGAAGAGCCATTGGTAGACATCTGGAAGAAGATCAGAAGCCATCCCGCATACAAAAAAGATGGCCTACCCTGTATGGTTCAGAACAAGGATTTCAGAGAGAAATACATCTATAAGATACCAAAAGATGGTAGGATCCCCTATCCAATCTCAAATTTCAATGTAAAATAGAAGTGATATGTTTTATGATCTACTGATTGTCGGTGCCAGTCCATCTGGGCTTACCGCCGCTAAATATGCATCTGAAAAGGGCTTAAAGACGCTTGTAATCGAAAAAAAGGAAGATCTGAGCTTTTCTGAGCCTGCAAATACCATGTTATACTCGATGCTGAATAAAACTGGAATATCGATACCAGAAAGCTGTATAGTCCATAAAACAAAAGGCACTCGTATGTATGCGCCTTCAGGGGACTACATTGAGATGAAAGACCCTGGTTTTACCATGGATCGTGCCAGATTTGATGAATGGTTACTAAGTGAAGTCTACAAAAATGGTGGTGAAGTCAGCTTTAAAAGTGAGGTAACTTCAGCAATTATGAAGGGTTCAAGAGTGGTAGGTGCCGTTGTAAAGGAGGATGGTTGTAAAGAAGAGATTGGATCAGATGTGTTAATAAGCGCAGATGGGTTCAGATCATACCTGCCTATCCAGGTCGGACTTCACACCACAAAACACCCGGGAGATGTTGCAAGAGGCGTTCAGGCAGAGATGATTGGAGCTGAAATAGATGCCGATTTCTTCGAATTTTACCTCGGAAGAGAGATCGCACCGGGATGGAAGGCCGCCATATCTCCATCAGGTGATGATTCGGCAAGCATTGCAGTCTGTACCAGGGGTGAAGTTTCTTGTGATGATTATTTCGAGAAGTTCATCTCAAAATCGATAGCTTCTCCAAAGTTCAGGGATGGAAAGATCCTTTCGAAGATGCATGGGTTCGATACGGTTGCAACGATACCTGATCAGATCGTTTCAGACGGATTTATGGCTGTTGGCGGATCTGCCGGGGAGTCCGGTCTTGCTTATGGGATGCTTGCCGGAAAAATTGCAGCCAAAACAGCCACCGAGGCAAACGAAGTAAGCAACTTTTCAAGGAAGGTTCTATTAAGATATGAGAGTGGATGGAAGAAGAGGTTGATCCGTGAATATAAACAGGGTAGGCTTGTGCTGCGTATATTTGATAACATGGGTGATGAGAAGATGAGTGAAGTTTTTGCTGCTGCATCAAATGTCGACTTTTCAGGAGATGTGACCAGTAGCATGCTCAATATTCTTTTCAAAAATATTAAGCTCTCTCTTAGCCTAATACCTGTTTTGATGAAGAGTATGGAGATATAGGACATGACTTTACTTGGAGAGATAAAGAGAGGGGTGAAGATTGAAGAATTATCGAAAGTCGCAGAGAATGAGAGAATACCTGATGATACATTTTATAGAAGAATCGCAAGCGGTAAAATAGTCGTGATGAAGCATACGGGAGACTACGTCGCGATAGGCAAGGGTCTGCGCACAAAGGTAAATTGTAGCATAGGGTCATCGCCCGATCTTGTTGACATCGATATGGAAGTGAAGAAAGCGATAACTGGTGTGAAATCAGGTGCGGATAGTCTGATGGAACTGAGCACAGGCGGGGATCTCGATCAGATAAGAAGAAGGGTCCTTGACGCTGTCGATGTTCCTGTGGGAAGTGTTCCACTCTATCAGGCAGCGATTGATTCTATCAGAAAAGATGGATCGATATTTCACATGACTGAGGATGATATATTCAACTCAGTCGAGCGGCATGCGAAGGATGGAATCCGTTTTATGGCCATTCACTGTGGAATTAACAAATTGACCTATGACAGGGTCATGAATCAGGGTAGATATGGTGGTATCGTCAGCCGTGGCGGTGCTTTTCTGCTATCCTGGATAGACTTCAACGAGACAGAGAATCCGCTCTTTGCAAATTTTGATTATCTTCTGGAGATACTGAAAGAGCACGAGGTTGTTCTAAGTCTTGGAAACGGTATGCGGGCAGGATGTGTCCACGACTCGCTGGACCGTGCACAGACGATGGAGCTGATCATAAACTGTGAACTTGCTGACAGGGCAAACGAAGCTGGAGTTCAGGCGATAGTGGAAGGTCCGGGACATATACCCATAAATGAGATAGAGGCGTTTGTTAAACTCCAAAAACGACTCTCCAACGAGAAGCCTTTCTATGTCCTTGGACCTATTACGACAGATGTGGCACCGGGTTACGACCACATAACTAGCGCGATCGGTTCAGCCATCGGTTCTTCAGTCGGTGTTGATTTCATATGCTACGTCACACCTGCCGAACATCTGGCCCTGCCGTACCCGGAAGATGTGAAAGAAGGTGTCATGGCTTCAAGAATTGCGGCACACATTGGAGATATGATAAAATACGATAGAAAAGATCAGGACTTGGGCATGGCGAAGGCGAGGCGTGAAGTGAACTGGGAAGGGCAATTCAGGTTCTGTCTGGATCCAAAAAGGGCTAAGGAGATCAAAAATTCAAGGCCGAGCGAATTTGAGGACACATGTGCTATGTGCGGTGAGTACTGCGCTCTTAAGATACTCAAATCAAAGGTCAAATTCTTGGGGTGAGAAAATAAGCGCAACATCAATTATAAAGGGACTTATAGAGCTTCTCAGGCCGAAGATCCTGGCAGCGATTTTACTCACTCCGATAGCAACAGCCTTTCTTGCGGTTCGTGGTATCCCACCTGCAAAAGAGAGCCTGCTTCTACTCTGCATGATGACAACTGCAATAGGTGCTGCACATTCATTCAATGACTACCACGACCGGGACATAGATGCACTGAACAGAAGAACGAAAGAAAGGCCCATAGTTATAGGAGTAGTCTCACCAAAAACAGCACTTTTATATTCCAAACTTCTTATGATCGCAAGCGTTGTTTTTGCCATCTTGCTAAATACAACTGAATTTATCCTTATATTGATTGGAATTGTGATGATTGTATCCTACTCAAAAAAACTGAAAAGAACAAGAATTGGTTTCATACCACCTGCAATAGGTTCTGCTCTCTTACCACTCGGTGCATGGGCAGCATACTCACCTGAAAGTGTGCTCTCGACTACACCCGTTCTGATTGCCATAATCGGGTTCTGTTTTGAGCTTCAGCCTTACTGGTCTGACACAATAAGCGATATCAAGGGGGACCGTGAAAGAAATGCCTACACGATTCCCGTATACTACGGAAGCAAGGCCACAAGCAGGATAATGCTCGGTATGTACATAATCTCCTTCGTATGTCTTCTGTATTTATATCAGGTTGCAGATCTGGGGATTATGTACCTCGGCATTACATTGGGGCTGGGTATCGTTGTGCTCTTCGGTTTCCTTGACTTTACGTTAAATCACAATCCAAAGAAAGCAACAAGACAGTTCAATATGGCGATGGGGTATATTTCGCTTATTTCGGTGGTTATTATTCTGGAGATGGTCCTGGGGTTATAAACCATGGAATAGCATGGTTTTTATGAGTCTGAGAAAACCTTAAAGAGATTTTCGAATAACCCCATTTTTCGCATAAACCACCAAAAATCCCAAACCTTTGAAAAATCCCAGCTCCTTTTCCGCCCTCCACACAACTTTTCACCCATCTTTGACACTTAGCATCCGCTAATTTCTTCAAAAAATTAATTTGACAGAAGCCTAAAATCGGGCCATTTTTGCCCCAAAATCACCTGTGAAACCCCCCAAAATTGGAAAAGATGAACCGTTTTTCCTCTGGTTTTATGTATTCGACCGTAACTGTCAAATTCAATAGGGGATTTTTTGGTAATTTTC
>JAXHTJ010000042.1:0-16602 GCA_034190245.1 Halobacteriota archaeon
TTCTTCAAAATTTCCCACAACACCAAGTCCGATTCATCGGTATTTTTTTAAAGAAGGTATCTTAGAGAGCAAGTTTAAAACGGAGTCGCCGGGATTTGAACCCGAATCATCGGCTATCTCCGCCTCAACCTTTTACAAAGCTTAACCAAAACACGACGTATCTCCACTTCGTTACGATACGTCATCTCACCAAAGGCGAGAATTCAAATCCTTTTTTGTGGTATGGCTTTGCCCCCTTCGGGCTTTCGCCCGAATAGTCGGATCTCCGTTAGGAGATCGGACGTTTGATTAAACTTTGGTTTAAAGTTTACTCCGGAGGCCGATAGGATATCCACTACCCTACGACTCCTCACTTCAAGTCCCATATCATGGTATCGCCCTTATAAGTTATCGATATCTCCCCATCGCTTAAGTCGATGTCCTCTGGCACTTCATAACAGAGCCACCCCTCCTTTGTTACGCCCGGATAGATCTTCTCATCCGGGTCATACTTTACCCTATAGCTTACACCCTTCCAGCTCAACTCTGGATAAATTTTTCTGCCTTTATACATCAGGCTAATTGAGTATTTATACGGCGGGGTGTGGGCAACCTCACCAAAATTCTCAGCTTTGAAATATACAAATAGGTAATCTGCACCTTCTGCTGCATAGTCACTCTCAACGATCTCAAAATTTGAAACCGTGAGCTTTATATCATCAACGGTGACCGATTCACCCATCGCTACCGAAGTGGTCTCGGGAAAGATTCCAAATAATTCTTTGATACCGGTTGTTATCAAATCTATAAATTCTTTGGTGTATGTCTTTGCTATATCAATCACCTTTCCGAGGATCCCCTCAGGGTCGATGCGATCAAATGGATATAACTGCTGTTGATAACCAAAAAACGCACCCCCCAGTAAAATTACGCATAAAACAACAGCAATTATACCCCTCATCCTCATATTTTCAATCTCTACTTTCAATTTCCATATATCTTTTGGTGAACTTTTGAAGAGTGGGGATGCAAAGGGCCCTAAATGAACCCAAAAAGATTATCATTGACTAATGATTATACCTTGATGTTATGATAGGAATCACCACGATCCCCTTTATCGGAACAACCAACATAGACAAGGTCAAAAAGGCCAGCAAATTGGATATCGATTTTCTGGAGTGGATTTGCGAATTCCCTCATTGCTACCCGGCTCACATCTCTGAAAAAGCAAGATTCCGGCTAAAGAAGATCTCGCGGGAGAGTAACCTGAAGTATAGCGTCCATTCTACCTATGTGGAGCTGAACATTGCTCACCTAAATCCAGGACTTCAGGAGGAATCCGTCAGGCAGGTTAAAGAATGCATCAAATTTGCAGGAGACATCGGTGCAGAGCGTGTCATCACTCATGCCGGTTCAATACCATTGATTCCGAGAAGTGTCTCAAAAAATACTATTCGGAGATTTGGTATCAAAGATGTCAGGAAGATGTTTCTTGATATATCAAGGACCAGACTCTCTGAGCTACGAGAGTATGCAGATGAGCGGGGCGTTCTCCTCTGTGTTGAAAATATGCACTTCGACCATGAGTTGTGCAACTCCTCCAAAGAAGACCTGTGTATTCTTGAGGATAACTTTGCTGTTTTCGATATGGGTCATGCAAATATAGTGGAAGACCCTTTAAAATTCGCAGAAAAGATCTTGCACAGGATAAGATACGTCCACGTACATGACAACAATGGCAAAGAGGACGAGCATCTGCCATTGGGTGAGGGAAATATTGACTACGAAGCGATCATAGATCTTATAGGTGATAACTATTACTCGTATGAGCCGAGAATAACCGAGATAAATTCGGTTAAAGAGACGATTGCTACACTTAGGAGATCACTCAAGTAAAGCCCTATGTTTTTGATATGGAGCAGGCAGATACTGAGGGTTCCTCACGTCTCTTTGAATCCTAACATCTCTGTTGCTATCTCTTTTAATTTAATCTTCTCCACTTTTCCTGATAGAGTCCGGGGAAACGAGTCCGTAAATACAACATGCTTCGGCTTCTTATATCCCGCCATCTTTCCTCGGCAGTAATCGATTATCTCATCTGTAGAGAGTTCTTCTCCATCTCTCACCTGAATGACGGCTGTAACCGCCTGTCCCCATCTTTCGTCTGGTACCCCTACGACGGCGGCATCCTTCACTTTTTGGTGAAGCTTGATTATCTCTTCAACCTCTTCAGGGAATACTTTTTCACCACCGGTATTTACAACAGAGCTTCCTCTACCGATGAAATTGAAGTATCCCTCCTCGTCCATAGTGCCCATATCCCCGACATAGAACCAGCGTTTCCCATCCAGATATCTGAATGTTTTTTCTGTCTTCTCGGGATCTTTCCAGTACTCCTTTGCCATGTAACCTCCGTAGATCAGCTCTCCAACCTCTCCTGGCTTTGCATCTTTGCCTGTCGTAGGATTAATGACCCTCCTTGGGTGTCTCTTGTCCTTGGGGTTGATCTTGATCTTAACTTTGGATATCTCTTTATCAGCAGAAGTCGAAACCATTGCCGTAGCTTCACTCACTTCTGTCGTTCCGACGGCATCAGCCATAATACACTGGGGAAGGTATTTGTGTAGTCTCTTCTTAACCTCCGGACTCCATATCACTCCTGAAGAGACTATGAATATCATGGAACTGAGATTGTACTCTCTCCCCTCTCCCTCTGCCTTCTCCAATTCCTCTACAATCGGTCTTGCAAATGCATCTCCTACGATGATCATGGAGGATGCTTTATGTCTCTCGATGGTCTCCAAAAGCTCCTTTGGTCTGAAGCTATTGCTCGTGAGAAATACCAGTGGTGAGCCAAGACTGAAGAACATCAGGGTGGATTCATAAGCTGCTCCATGGTAGAGCGGAGAAGCAACGAGAAAACTGAGGAACTGATTTGTAATACGGAACCCTGTGGGGCGATTTAATATCCCAAATATTGCAGGACCACTTCTATCGAGCATCCTGAGGACTGCCTGCCTTCGAATAAACCAATTGATGATTGGTGCAGAGCCACTGAGAATTTTGCTCATTCCAGGAATTGGCATCATCTTTCCCGCTTCGATAAGTACCTCTTTTGGCAGTTGAGATCCGCCAAGCATACTGCCTACGGCGCTGCTATGTCCAATCCCTTCCCTGGCCAGGCCGAGCAACCTGCATTCATGCTCCCAAACAGTGCCTTTTGGAAAACCGGTTGTTCCTCCTGTGTACATTATGTAGCAGATGTCATCATTCTTTATTTTGTAATCAATATCTGGTTTTGTTGCCGGATATTTCGAGATCAGCTCTTCATACCTATACATTCCTTCCGGTACATCCTCCCCAACAACTATGCAGTGCTTAAGCTTTTCCAGATCTGGCCGGACCTGTACAAGCCTCTCGACCATATCATCCGGTATAACGACGACGACCGCATCGGAATCATCAAGGATGTATTTGATCTCATCTGGAACATATCTTGGACTCAGGTTGGTCGGTACTGCACCGATTTTGTCGGCCGCATAGTAGCATTCCATCCATTCCGGGGAGTTATAAAGTGCGATTGCTACTTTCTCATCCTTCTTCACTCCCAGATCCAGAAGAGTGTTTGCAAGCCTATTTACACGATCATCGAACTCTTTCCATGTGAACTTTCGATCTCCTTGCACCATAGCAAGCTTATCCGGGATCTTTTTAACGATGGACTCCAACCGATAAGGAAAAGTGTTCTTCTCATATTGCTGATTTATCGAACTCATGATATTCCCTCTTTTCTATTAAATAAAGTCATAATTATGTAGATTATAGCTTATATATATTATTATTTATGTCTGATTTAAGCCCTCCTAGGTTAATGAATCTTCAAAGGATCTCATTAAGAAAAGTTGATACGAAGGGTTTTTGGTCATTCTTTCTCATAAAAGGTTAAAGTGAATCAGCTATGCTCGCTAAACGTATTATCCCGTGTTTGGACTGTGATCTTGCAGTTCCTGGTGGTCGAGTGGTGAAAGGTATCGAATTCAAGCAGATAAAATATGCTGGCATACCCTGGGAACTGGCAGAAAAATATGGAAAAGAAGGGGCAGACGAGATAATTTTTCTGGATATCACGGCTTCGGCAGATCGTAGAGATACGATGGTAAATGTAATCAGGAGAACGGCCGGATCCGTCTTCATTCCTCTCACTGTCGGCGGGGGTATCCGCACCCATGAGGATGCGAGAAAGATCTTTCTTGCGGGTGCTGATAAGGTCTCCATAAATACATCCGCCATCCAGAATCCGGATCTGATAACCCAGATCGCAAAACGTTTCGGAAGTCAGGCCTGTGTCGTGGCAATCGATGCGAAGAGAAGGTACGTTGATGATGTGAAAGGTAAAGAGATTGTAGAGACGCCCGAAGGTATATGCTGGTTCGAGTGCTCGACACATGGAGGGCGTAAGTTCACCGGTATAGATGCATTGGAATGGGCAGTTGAAGCAGAAGATTGCGGCGCAGGTGATATCATGCTTACAAGCATGGACAGGGACGGAACAAAGGATGGATTTGACATCGAGCTGACTCAGGCAGTATGCGATAGGGTGAATATACCGGTTATTGCTTCAGGTGGATGTGGAGATCCGTCTCACATACTCGAAGTCCTCAAGAAGACGGATGCATCAGCAGCACTTGCGGCAAGCATCTTTCACTACAATGAATATTCTATCTCGGAGGTCAAGGATTATCTGAAAGAGAACGGCGTAATTGTCAGGTAAGAAGCGATAGAGGGGCTGTTTTTGAGGGGTGCAGGAGGATTTATTTCACTTAGAGGACTCAAGGTCTGCATATGTGACAGAAAGATATATTTATATATAATAAAATATCAATATATTATTAATAGCATCATTTTGATGTCAATAACTTTGAGGTGAATAATTGTGTTGACAAAAGAGCTACAGGAAGAGGTAGATAGGATAGGAAAGGTAGACATCGTCGTCGGGATATCGACCAAAAACGTGAATACTACGATCATTCATGTTATGAATGTTGTAGGGACTGCATTATTAAAATATTTCCCAAAATATAGGGGATTGGTCGTTGTTTCAGATGGTTTTTCTACAGATAGAACGCTTGAGCTAGCGAGGTTATTTGAGTTACCGGGAAAAGTCCCAAAGATAGTTACAGAGCAGATGGGCGGTCCGGGAAAGGGCAACGGGATCAGAACTATCTTCGAGATAGCTTCGGAGGTAGATGCTTGTTCTGTCGTTCTTGTAGATGGAGATCTGCTGAGCATACGACCCGAATGGATCGAGCACCTTGGAAAACCCCCGGTATATGGAACCGCAGATCTTGTCGTTCCATACTACGTCAGGGACAAACACGATGGCATTATAACAAATCACATCGCATACCCCCTTACAGAAGCACTGTACGGTGTAGGCATAAGGCAGCCCATATGTGGTGAATTTGGACTGTCAATAGAGTGCGTACGGGAACTGTTAAAACATCCGTTGTTCCCCAGTGACTTCGGAATTGATATCTTCATTACCACTTTTGCCACCAACCATAATTTTATGATTCAGGAGTCATTGCTTGGTCTTAAACTGCACGAGTCAACCACAAAATACCTTGCTCCAGAGAAGCATCTTGTTCCAATGTTCAGGCAGGTCGTTGGCATGATATTCGGACTCATGGAGTACTATGAGGGCGAATGGAAGATGAACAAGCAACCTGTTCAATTGCAGAATGTCAAAGCAAGGTATCGGGGCCAAATACCAACTCCCGTAAACGTAGATGTCAAGAAGTTCGATGATGGCTTCAGAGATGGATATGAGAGTTATAAAAGTCATTTTGATGAAATGCTGGATGAAGACTTGATTAAGAGATTGGATGATGCAACAAGGGATGACTTTGTCTATATCGAACCCGAGGTCTGGGCAAAAAGCATATACAATCTCGCTGCGGCTTACAAGTATTCAGAAGACGAGGAAGGGAAGTCGAAAGCAATTGACTGCTTGAGGACACTGTGGATGGCCAGAGTGTCAAGTTTTGTTAAAGATACCAAGGATTTGGGAGTTGAAGAGGCTGAGATGATACTCACAAAGCAAGCTGAGATATTCAGAAGTGAGATCGATCATTTGAAGACGAGATATTGAATGTAAAGCTTGAGAGATCAAGTATAAAGCAGGTCGAACTTATCACCTTCAAGCTTTGCATGTGCAGCAGCAAGTCTTGCGATTGGAACCCTGTACGGTGAGCAACTTACGTAATCTATACCCGCGCTGTTACAGAATTTAATAGACCTCGGCTCACCTGCCTGCTCACCACAGACACCAATCTTCAGGTCCTTTCTTGCTTTTCTACCCCACTCTATCGATATAAGCATCAGCCTGCCGACACCTTTCATGTCAAGTATCTCAAAAGGATTGTCCTGCAGGATCTTCCGCTCGTTGTAGAGGGGTAAAAACTTGTTTTCCGCATCTTCTCTTGAGAATGAAAACGTCGCCTGAGTCAGGTCATTTGTACCAAAGGAGAAGAAACTTGCGATCTCAGCAAGCTTTCCTGCCCTCATGCATGCCCTGACGACCTCTATCATTGTGCCAAATTTGTAAACCACTTTCACATTACTCTTCTCCTCGACGTCCTTTTCCACTTTTTCGGCAATATCGTGAACCCATTTGAGTTCCTGAGCCGTGCAGACCTGTGGTATCATAATCTCGGGAGAAACTTCTATTCCTTCCTTTTTAACCTCTGCCGCAGCCTCAAGTATCGCCCTTATCTGCATCTCGTATATCTCTGGATAAGTAATACCAATCCTGACCCCTCTGTGTCCCAGCATAGGATTAATTTCGGAAAAAGTCTTAATCTTCTCAAGAGCGTTCTCTTTGGAGTGTATAAGCATCTCCATGAGTTCTTTGTCTTTTAAATTTGTAACATCGCTTATAATTTTGTCAATTTTAGGTAAATACTCTGATAATTTTGGATCTAAAACTTTTGTGAGGTTTGGTATGTATTCTATCTTTTTTAAAACTGTTTTAAACTCCTTTAGAGTCTCAAGCTCTCTTGAGATCTCTTCACTCCTCGGTAAAAACTCATGAAGCGGCGGGTCAAGAAGTCTGACTGTGACGGGGCGATTCTGCATGGATCTGAAGATCTCGATAAAATCACTCCTCTGCATGATAAGCAGTTTTTTTATCGATTCCATCCTCTCATCCTTTGAGGTCGCCATTATCATCTGCTGCATGATAGGGAGTCTTTCAGGTAGATTGAACATCCTCTCGGTTCTGCAGAGACCCACGCCTTCGGCACCGAATTTTATGGCAAGTTCCGCATCATCAGGCGTATCTGCATTCACCCGCACACCCAGCGTTCTTATCTCATCTGCCCAGTTCAAGAGTGTGAATAGCTCATCTGAGATCTTTGGCTCTATCGTCTCTACTTCCCCAAGATAGAGATTGCCTGTGCTTCCATCAATTGTGATTATGTCATCCTCTCTTATCTTAACCTCGCCGATTGTTGCAACTTTTGACAATTCATCGATTATCATCTCCTCTGCACCGCATACACATGGCTTACCCATAGCCCTTGCAACAACGGCCGCATGGCTCGTCTTCCCACCACGACCTGTAAGGATTCCCTTTGAAGTGAAGAAACCGTGAATGTCTTCCGGTTTTGTTTCTACCCTCACAAGTATCACATCCTCGGCCAATCTTCCCCTCCTCTCGGCTTCATCAGCATCAAAAACAGCAGCTCCTGTCGCTGCACCAGGCGAAGCTGCAATACCACTTGTAAGCGGCTCTAAAGTATTCTTCGGATCTATACGGCGATGCATCAACTGCTCAATTACATCCGGTTTCACCCTAAGAACAGCAGCTTCCTTTTTAAGAATACCTTCATTTGTCATATCAACAGAAGTTTTAACGAGGGCGTTGGGCCCCATCTTTCCGTTTCTTGTCTGAAGCACGTACAGCTTCTCTTTTTCTATAGTAAACTCAAAATCCTGGACTTCAGAATATCTCTTTTCAAGAATGGATCGAACTTCCATCAATTCGTCGTAAGACTTGGGCATCTCCTCTTTGAGCTTTATTATCGGATTCGGTGTTCTCACTCCGGCAACCACATCCTCTCCCTGGGCGTTTATCAGATATTCGCCGTATAAAACATTCTCCCCTGTGGAAGGGTCTCTCGTAAACAAAACCCCTGTCGCCGACGAGCTTCCCATGTTCCCGAAGACCATTGTGACGATGTTCACAGCAGTTCCGTTGGCCATCTCTTTTGTGATTCCAAATTCTCTTCTATAGTCAATAGCCCTTTTACCGTTCCATGATTCAAATACAGCTTTAATTGAGAGTTCCAATTGCTCGTATACGTCTGATGGAAATTCCTTCTTAGTCTCTCTTTTACAAATTTCTTTATATTCCCCTATTAGGCTTTTTAAGGATTCTATACTCAATTCATGGTCGTATCTTACTTTCTGTTTCTTTTTGGCATCTTCTAAAATATCATCAAATTCTTTCTCATCCAAATTCAATGAAATTTTAGAAAACAGAGCTATAAATCTCCTGTAAGCATCAAGGGCAAAACGTTCATCGCCAGTTACCTTTGAAAGGCCTGCAACCGTGGAATCATTCAACCCCAGATTCAAGATTGTATCCATCATGCCAGGCATTGAGATTGCAGCGCCAGATCTTACTGATATCAGAAGTGGGTTCTCCTCGCCTCCAAAGATCTTTCCTGTGCTCTTCTCAAGTTCCTTTATATCCTCTTTAACTTCGCCGATAAGGCCCTTAGGCAGTTTCTTATCATTTTCATAGTATTTGATGCAGGTCTCCGTTGTAATAACAAAACCAGGCGGAACAGGAAGCCCGATCTGGGTCATATCGCAGAGACCGGCACCCTTCCCTCCAAGTAGATCCCTTCTTGAACTATCGCCTTCGCTATATATATAAGTAAACTTTGGCATAACAACAACTTCCTCCATAAAAAAATCCCCCATTTAGGTCTGTAGGCTTCATACGTTATAAAGGTTTGTACACACTTATTAATTCGGGATTGTTGCTACTGTTTGTTTTTTCTTCCTACAGGCTAAATGCAGTGTGTGTTTTTTAGGGACATTATACGAGATAACATGTGCATATATCTTTAATACATGTTCAGATATATGAGCAAAATAATCATTAATACGAGAGTAGTGTAACCACGGAGTTTGAAAATGCCACTTACACCAACGCTTCAAGAAGTGATAGGAAAGGTGAAACCTGTAGATATCGTTGTTGGAATATCCACCAAAAACGTCGATACCACGATAGTACATGTGATGAACACTGCGGGACATGCCATCTCAGAGTTTTTTCCAGATTACAGAGGAATGGTAGTCGTTTCAGATGGTTTTTCTTCAGATAGGACCTTTGAACTGGCGAATCTATTTGAGTTGCCAAAGGACATTCCCAAGATAGTTACAGAACAGATGGGATCGCAGGGTAAAGGCAACGGTGTCAGGACAATCTTTGAGATAGCATCAGAGGTTGATGCCTCGGCCGTTGTTTTGGTAGATGGCGACCTGCTCAGCATACGTCCTGAATGGATCGAGCACCTCGGAAAACCCCCGATATATGGAAATGCGGATCTTGTCGTTCCATATTATGTCAGGGACAAACATGATGGTGTTATCACAAATCATATTGCATACCCTCTGACAGAAGCTCTACATAGCGTGGGTATCAGGCAGCCCATCTGTGGAGAGTACGGGCTTTCTATCGAGTGTGTGCGCGAACTACTTGCACATCCGTTATTTCCGAGTGACTTCGGGATAGATATATTCATAACCACCCATGCAGCCGTTAATAAGTATGTGATTCAACAGTCATTGTTGGGCCTCAAACTGCATGAATCCACCACCAGATACCTTTCTCCAGGGAATCATCTCATTCCAATGTTCAGGCAGGTTGTTGGAATGATGTTTGAACTGATGGAGCATTATGAGGATAAGTGGAGGTCAAACCATCATCCAGTGGAAATGAGAAAGGTAAAGGCGAGGTATCACGGTCAGAGACCGACTCCTGTAACTGTAGATGTCAGAAAGTTCGATGATGGTTTCAAGAATGGCTACAAAAATTATTGGTCTTTTTTTGATAAAACATTGGACAGAGAGCTATTTGTGAAGTTGGAAGAGGCTGCAAAGAAGGATCTGGCCTATATTGAACCGGAACTTTGGGCAAAACTCGTCTACAATCTGGCAACGGTTTATAAACATCCGAAGAATGGGTATAATAAGGTTCAGACGATCGACTGTCTGAGGACTCTGTGGATGGCCAGGGTGTCAAGTTTTGTTGAAGACACCGAGGATCTGGGGGTTGAGGAGACGGAGATGAAGTTGACGGAGCAAGCTGGGATCTTCAAGAGAGAGCTGGGTTATCTCGAGTCGACATATTAAATATACATAATGGTTTAATATTGTTGAAGTAGTATTCTTCTAAAAAACTGGGATCTGGTTCTCATGGAATTTGACTTAGATAATTACCAGCCAATACCAGTCAGATATCAATTGCGTTACTCGATCTTAGATAAGATAAGGAATGGGGAAGATCCGCTCTCGGATATCGATGGTAGAGAAGAGACGAAGAAGGATGTTATTCGTACAATCCTATCAAGTTCACATCCTTATTTAGTATCAAGAGAAGGGACAGGTAAGACAAGACTTGCCGAATCTCTGGCAAAGCTCCTTCCCAGAGTGCCGAAGATAAAGGGATGCCCGTACAATGATGACCCAAGGTGGCCAAAGGAATGGATGTGTCCAAGATGTGCGGAATCCGAGGACCCGATTGAAGAATTAGGCATCGAATTTATATGTGGAAAGGAGAGGTATTCGAGGATTCAAGGCAATGAATATACGAATGAGGCGAAGATTCTGGGACTAAAGGATATACAGGCGATCGCTCAGGGTGAATCTCCAACCGATCCAAAGGTCTTCATGGGTACAGGTGTTTTAAGAGGCAACAGAGGCGTGGTATTTGTTGACGAGCTTCCTGCAATTCCAACGAAGGTTCAGGTCCTCTTCCATCCAATTTTGGAGGAGGGGAAGGTGGTACTTGAAGAGTATGGCTGGGAGAGGCCAATAGACATATGTTTTATAGCTACCGGAAATCCTGAAGGATTCTCGCATGTCAATAAGATCCCCGAACCACTTTTGGACAGACTGGAGCTGATACCGATGGACATGCCAAAGGGGGACGTATTAAAGGAGATCGTATCCAAAGAAAAATTCAGGATCGATTTGAATGATTGTACAGACGATAAATCCTTTGAAGGAGCCCTCTTTCAACCTGATATTCAATTGTTAGATGTGAAGGTGGCTACACCTTGGTGGATTGAAGATGTTGTGAGAACCACAGTCGAATACACCAACAACTGCCGAAATATCGATAAAGGGGCGAGCATAAGAGGACCTATAAAAGCGGTAGATCATACATATGCAACCGTAGAATCAGAAAACAAGAGGGTTGCTAACTTAAGAGATGCAAGTAATGGGATAAAACTTGCCATGCGTAGCAGAATCAAAGCCAGACCAGAGCTTATACTCGGCAGAGAAAAGGCGAAAGAGACGTTTAAGAAGATAGATGAGATAGTGGAAGACGTAATGTGGCACGCTACAAAAAAGATCGGGGAAGATATATACAGTCTGGTTAAGTTTGACGAAGAGAAGCTAAAAGAAGAGCTAAATTCGATATTTTCAGATGAAGAAGAGATTGCATCGATTGCATCCGAACTTTCGAAATACACGGAGATCGGAAGAGTGATGGATCAGCTGAAGGGTCTTGCTTCCGAGAAGGTTAAAGATATGAATACATTTGAAGAGGAACTCTTCAACAATTCTGGCAGCTCAGAGGAGAAGAGCATCGAAGCGTATAATTATTCGGCTTTTGAGATGATAGTAAATATTGGAATTAACCTGGATATCATAAGAGAACCACTTGTTAAAGGTAAGGTCTTCGTACCCCGGAGAATAGGATATGGTTGACTACTGTTCCATCGAACAACCCAAAGAATTTCTTACGTTAAAGGAGATTGCTCAGGCCCAGAGAAAGGGTTTTCCAGATACCAATCCGGATAGATACCCAAATTTGATGAATGAGGCAGAAGAGCAATCAAGAGAGAGAAAAGAGAATTTAGATGATAGACTGAAAGATTGTGAGGAGGAGCTTGAGAGGCACGAGGACGAACTATTTTACAAGGCACTAGATAAACTCCTTACCGGGGGAAAAGAGGAAGATATCACCAGAATGATAATTGGGGATGATGATAGGCAGAAGCTGAAAGGAGAGTTAACCTCTCTCGAGCGTAAACTGAAGGAGATAAGTAAGGAAGATATCGATGAAGTCCTCAATAGATACGAAGAACTCGGATTTGTCGATAGAGTTGGCGGCAAGACCAAGATAACTTCCAGAGGTGCAAAGATACTCGGTAGCGGTTTTTTGGAAAAGATCATGGAGAATCTGACCAAAAAAGGAAGTGGCACTCACATAATAGAAGAGACCGGTCATGGAGCAAATCTCACAAACATACTCAGGAGATATGAGCTTGGTGACCCGTATGAAAATATAAATGTCCAGAAGACTTTAATAAACGCTCTGGAGAGGGGTGGAAGACTGGACCGATTGGAGATGGATGATTTTGAGGTTCACGAGTCTTTGTATCAGACGAAGATGAATACCGGGATAATGATCGATATGAGTGGGTCCATGAAATATGGGCGCAAGATAGAAGTGGCAATAGAGACCGCTCTTGCACTCTCCGACTTGATCAGAAGTTACTATCCCGAGGACATTCTCAGGGTCTATAAATTTTCTGAAGAAGTTGAAGAGATCTCATACTGGGATATACCAAATCTCGACACACCTATGGGTTGGACCGATATCAGAGAAGCCATAAGGACATTCAGAAGTAATGTAATAAATGAAGATGGGGATAAACAAGCCTATCTGATAACTGATTCCGAACCAAACTTTGAAAACGGAGTTCGTGTTGGGTTTACAAGGGCGGTTGATAATCTTTTGAAGGAATCGATAAAATGTCGGGATGGTGAGATCACCCTGAACATAATCATGCTCGACCAAAAACCCCATTTAACACGATTTGCGAGCACTATGGCTAAGAGAAACCTCGGAAGGGTTCTCTTTACCGAGCCTCAAAAACTTGGAGAGGCAATAATCGAAGATTACATAACCTCGAGAAGAGAAAGGATAAGTGATGGGTATAACTTCTGATCAAAAAATTGGCGGTGATGCATAATGGAAAGGACACTTCTTGTAGCGATTTATGTGGGACTGTCAGTAGTAGTTTACTTTATATATCTCATCAGATTGAGGTACAATAGAAGAAAAAAGATCAAGAATAAAAAAGAATTGAAGCCGTTGCTATGAGCGACCAATTGATAGATAGATTTGGGCGTAAGATCAAAAGCCTGAGAATCTCTGTCACATCGAGATGTAACCAGAATTGTATATACTGTCATAATGAGGGGGAGGTAAAGGAGAAGAACTCTGAGATCGCTATCGAGACTGTCTCAAAACTCGTTTCTGCTGCATCGTCATTCGGTGTTAAGAAGGTGAAATTTTCCGGTGGGGAGCCGCTTATTCGTGCTGATTTTGCGGATATAGTATCCGCCCTGCCAGAGCTAGATGAGATATCGGTTACAACAAATGGAACCCTGTTATCGAGATATGCCAGAGATTTGGCCGAGGCTGGAGTGGGCAGGGTGAATATTAGCCTAGATTCATTGATTGATGATAAGTACAGATTCATAACCGGTTCGAACAGAAGTATGCTCCCAAAGGTGCTTGCAGGGATAGATTCTGCTACCGAGGCCGGTCTGACGCCGATCAAGTTGAACATGGTGCTTCTGCGAGGTATAAACGACTCGGAAATATCCGATATGATCGAGTTTGCCAAGGGACGTGCATTGATCCTCCAGCTCATCGAGCTGATGGATTTTGGGAATATACGAGAGTATCAGGTGGATATGATAGGGATCGAAGATATGCTAAAATCAAATGCAGAATCAATTGTAAGTAGAGATATGCACCATAGGAAAAAATATTTCATCGATGGTGCAGAAGTTGAGGTTGTAAGGCCGATAGACAATTCAGAGTTCTGTGCGAACTGCTCTCGCCTCAGATTAACATCGGACGGTAAACTGAAGCCGTGTCTGCTCAGTAACGATAACCTGTTTGACATAAATGGGCTTACGAAGGACGAGATGCGTGAGGCTTTGAAGATGGCTGTGAGTAGAAGAGAACCATTTTTTAGGGGGTAAGAGATTGAAGGTTGAGATAACAATTGATGGGGAGGAGATTCCACTAAATGCATTCGCCCAATCCGTGATTGGCGGAAGTATCATTGGTGCAATATCCCCATTGCGTGGAGTTGAACCGGACTGGAAGAATGCCAAGATTTCGATAGATCGTTGAAGGTTGCAATATGGAAAGTAGGGAGAAGTTGGAGCGTATTGCTTCTCGATTAAATGAGCTGTTAAGGCCAAAGACGTTTCCCACCGGCGTCAAACTACTTAAAAACATCGACGAGGTAGATGGCTTAAAGAAAGTTCGAAGACCCGATGAAGAGGTAGCGATCTGCCAGCTGATCAGCTATGCAAGGTTATACGGCTGGACGATTGCAGGAACTGCGGATGATAACTTATGCCCTCTTGGAGAGGCTGTACTTGGATTTGTGGAGCCGCCAAAAGCTTTACTCTCTGGCGATCTATTCTATATGAGGTATCAGGCGACAAGAAAAGCTGCAAAGAAGATGGCCGATCTTATTCCCAGAATTGAACCTGGTAAATACAGTGCAATTTTAGCGGCACCACTTAGTAAATTCCCGCTTGATCCAGATCTGGTTGTGATATATGGTAACTCAGCCCAGATGATGCGCCTAATCCATGGAATGCTCTGGAAGGAAGGTGGAAGGCTCAATTTTGGTTCATCCGGTGAGGGTGTCTGTGCGGATTACATCGCCCAACCCTTGGTAACAGGAGACCCGCAGCTTGCGATACCCTGCTATGGCGACAGGAGGTTCGGTGCTGCACAGGATGAAGAGCTTGTTATGGGCATACCATATAAGATGATGGAAGACGTTGTTGAAGGGCTTGAAAAGACGAGCAAATCAGGAACAAGGTATCCAATACCGACTCAGTTATCCACTCCAAAAGCGTTTTTGATATTTAAGAAGTGATTCTATGACACTTACACCAACACTTAAAGAAGAAGTGGATAAGATAAAACCTGTTGACATCGTTGTTGGAATATCTACCAGAAACGTAGATACCACAATCGTTCATGTTATGAATACTGCAGGAAATGCCATCTCAGAGTATTTTCCGGATTATAAGGGATTGGTTGTCGTTGCAGATGGATTTTCCTCGGATAGAACGTTTGAACTTGCAAAGCTATTTGAGTTACCCAAGGACGTTTCAAAGATTGTGACAGAACAGATGGGGAGGCAGGGGAAAGGCAACGGTGTTAGAACAATCTTTGAGATAGCTTCGGGTGTAGATGCCTGTTCAGTTGTTTTAATAGATGGTGATCTACTCAGCATACGTCCAGAATGGATCGAGCATCTGGGAAAACCCCCAATATACGGAATCGCAGATCTTGTTGTTCCTTATTATGTCAGAGACAAATACGATGGTGTTATAACAAATCACATCGCTTATCCTCTGACAGAAGCTCTGTATGGTGTAGGTATCAGGCAACCTATATGTGGAGAGTATGGGCTATCCATAGAGTGTGTGCGCGAACTACTTGCGCATCCGCTATTTCCAAGTGACTTTGGGATAGATATATTCATCACTACATTTGCTGTCGTTAATAGATGTATGATTCAAGAGTCATTGCTCGGTCTCAAACTGCACGAGTCCACCACAAAGTATATTATTCCGGAGAAGCACCTGATTCCAATGTTCAGACAGGTTGTTGGAATGTTATTTGAGCTTATGGAGTATTATGAGGATGATTGGAAGGCGAACAACAACCCTATCAGGATGCAGAAGGTGATGGCAAAGTATCATGGTCAGAGACCAACCCCTGTAAGTGTTGATGCAAAAAAATTTGATGAAAGCTTCAGAGATGGGTATAAAAATTGTAATTGTTACTTTAGCGAGGTGTTAGACGAAGATTTAACTGAGGGGCTCAAAGAGGCCTCAAAGAAGGATCTGGTTTATATCGATCCGGGGCTCTGGGCAAAACTCGTTTATGGTCTTTCCGCGGCTTATAAACACGCAAAAGATAAATCTGAAAAGCTTAACGCAGTTGACTGCTTGAGAGTTTTGTGGCTTGCCAGAATATCGAGTTTTGTGGTAGATACGAAAGATATGGGAGTAGAGGACACTGAAAATAAGTTGACTGATCAAGCAGATATTTTTAAGAGAGAACTGGACTATTTAAAGTCGATATACTAATTTTACTCTATCCAGTACTTCGGCAAGTAGACTGAACATTATAAATCAGTGGCGTGATGTGAATGCGGAAATGTCAATTCCCTCTACAAGTTCAGTGACCCTGCCTATTAAAATTAAGGCACTGACGTGCTTAAAATCAGGATTTAATGATAGCTATCGCTCATCTGGACAGTT
>JAXHTJ010000043.1:0-16519 GCA_034190245.1 Halobacteriota archaeon
AGAAGAGGTTTGATTAGTGACCATTCTCCTTCTGTTAATTCCTCAAACTTCACGAAGTCCCCTCAAATTATGATAATCTGTTATGAGGATGATGAATGTAAATGTTTTGAAATGGGTTCTAGTAAAAAAGTTTTGAAGATTTCTCTTAGTTTAAGTGTAATAAGTCAGGTAAGGACATTATCTTGTAGAGGGCAATTGATTGTACCAGAAAGGAAGATTAACAAAGTAATTGTTGCCTCATATAGAAAGACAATATTGGAACGGAATGTGTAATCATCCCCCACCCCCCGTTAAAAACCTACCATGACCCGCTTCTCCTACAATCTCACCATCATCAAATACAACCTCCCCTCTCAGAATAACCTTCTCTGGAAAGATGCCTTTCATACCCTCGAAAGGAGTCCAGCGGGTCTTACCGTGTAGTTCGCCCCCTTCTATCTCCCTCTCATTCTTCATATCAACAAAGATGAGGTCAGCATCCTTACCGACAGCAATCTCTCCTTTCCGATCAAGACCAAATATCTTCGCAGGATTAAAAGATGTTAGTGATACAAATCTATCCATCGAGATCGTACCCTTCTTCACCGCAGATAGCATAAGGGGCACCATCGTCTCGACTCCTGGCACACCGGATGGTGCTCTTGGAAGATCTACGCTCTTCTCATCTTTTGTGTGTGGTGCGTGATCCGATGCTATAATATCGATAGAGCCATCCTTCAGACCATGCCATAGCGATCTTCTGTTTGACTCACCTCTGAGTGGTGGATTCATCTTTACAAACGAACCGTGCTCTTTAAAATCTTCTTCTGACAAGAAGAGATGATGCGGTGTAACTTCCACACTCGCAGAGCTCTCTTTTAAAAGCTCCAATCCTCTCTTTGTGCTGAGATGGCAGACGTGGAGTTTGACATCCGTTATCTTCTTCATATAAAGGACAGATTCTATTGCTTTGATTTCGCAGATGGGGGGTCTTGTAGGTTTCTCTGAGACCAGATCTTTATCTTCTGCATGCACGCAGGAGGTTGCATCCAGTCTCTTGATCATCTTAAAGGCCTTCAATAGCTGGCCTTCATCCAGATCGGTCATGAAGATCTCGCCAAATGCAGTTACACCGTGATTCCATAGTTCTCTCAGTTCACTCGGATCATCTGTAACCCCGGCGTTTATACCAAAATCGACTATTGATCTTTCAGCAGTTTTCAGCTTCTTTTTAAGGGCAATTACACTTGTTGTAGGGGGCTTTGTGTTGGGATGTTCGATCACTGTTGTTACGCCTCCGGCAACAGCTGCACAGGATCCAGTGTACCAATCTTCTTTATGCATCTCGCCCATATCCCTGAAGTGGACATGGGCATCTATTGCTCCTGACAGGATCAATAAGCCACCTGCATCTATTACGTTATCGGCCTTTAGATCTTTCCCGATCTTGTTTATTACGCCATCCTTTATCGATAGATTGAGATTTTGAATCTCCCCACACATAAAGAGCTTTGAATTTTTGATGACACAATCCATCTATACTCCTGGCTCTTTTATGCTCATGTTTATCGTCACCTCTGCTATGTCTGCACCATACTCCGCTATACGCCTGAAGCTCTCGAGGGTTGATCTGAGGCATGTCTTCTCCAGTGGATCAAGGGAGCTCTTCAATATCTTCTCACTCACCTTCGTCTCCAGATCTGCGGTTTTTATCGCCTCCGCTATCGTATGATTTGCAACCTTTATATCTCTTTTAGATAAGCAATCTACAGCCTGTTCGAATACCTCCTGAGCAAACTTGCCCACTTCCGATATATCCTGAGTAAATTGAGAAGAACCGTCCCAATCTTTAATCTGGACGATCTCTCTAGCAATTTTTGCCGCATGATCACCGATCCTCTCAAGGCTTTTTACGATGAGGCGATACCCTATACAGTCTCTCAAGTTCTCAACGCCTATCTTTTTAGCAAGCTCGGCATCCCTGACAGATGCCTTCAACTGTCTTACGACCAGAAGATAAAACCTATCAACTTCGTTGTCCCTTTGAATGACGTCCCGTGCAAGGTTTGAGTCCCCGTTAAGCAGGGATTCTAAGACATCTTCCTGCATCGATTTGACGATTTTTGACATGCTACTTATGGCACTTGGCAGCGTAAGATCCGTGTAGTTGAGAAGACTCTGAAGTACCAGGGAATCGCCGGACTCTTCAACCACCTCAAGGCCGATTAGCATCTGTCTTACTGTCTCTTTTATCCATTTCCGATCTTCTGTATTAAAACCCCTTTGAGTTTTCAACCTTATAATATCGTAGCCAACAAGGTAGTGTGCGATAAGCAACCTGAGAATGTCTTCAGGAGGTTCACTTGGGATCAGATTTATCGACGCTTTTGAGACCTCCTGCTCTCCTCTTGGTTTTGCCGTTAAAAGTATCGATTTGTCACTCTGTTGGACAAGTGTCACCTCGTCTCCATGCGATATTCCCAGTTCCCTTGCCCAGTTTATTGGTATAGACACTATAAGTGTTGATCCGCCGGTCATCTGCAACTTTCTCTTTTCTATCTTTACCATCAGAATCTAATATATAACCCGCTATTTTAATATATATTATTTACTGTTATATATATTATAAATATAGATGAGTGGGTTTTTATATGAGGGTAGTTCTTGGAGGGACGTTTGGGCCACTGCACGATGGCCATAAAGCACTGCTATCAAAGGCATTTGAGCTCAGTGAAGGGGGCGAGGTCGTTATAGGAATAACCTCTGATGAGATGGCAAGAGTTCGAGATAGGGCAGTGCCTCCATATAATGTCAGGGCTGCAAATCTCATGCAGTTCATCGATCGTGAATTTGAAAAAGAGGCAGCGATAATCGAGATCGATGATCCGTATGGAGTTACATTATCAGAAGACTTTGACTTTCTTGTAGCATCAGAAGAGACATACCAGATGAGCTTAAAGATAAATGAAGAGCGTAGAAGGAGAGGAATGAGTGAGATAAAGATCGTCAAGGTGGATCATGTTCTTGCAGAGGACGGAAGACCGATATCCTCCACAAGGATAAAGAGAGGCGAGATAGACAAACACGGCGCACTACTTTAGTTGACCCTCTATCACCAGGTCCGCGATCCTTATAAACTCCTCTTCCATCCCCCTTGGAACCGATGCACCGGATGCGATATTATGTCCGCCACCAACACCTCCAACAGCCTCAGCGGCCTTTCGCATAGCGACCGACAGATCCAGTCCCCTTGAAATCAGATCCTTCGTTCCTCTGGCCGATACCTTCGAAAAGTTGTGCAAGGAGCATAAAACAAGTAAAGGTTTGTCAGTGAAGACATGCCTGATGAGTGAGCTTGATAGAGCACTTGGAACATCATCGTCATCCGTGTATAAAAACCGGAGGTTCTTGCGCTCTTTTATACTCTTTTCAGCCTTCTTAAGCTCGGAGATAAGTCTCCTCTGCAATTGAAGATACATCTCATATGCTTCAGTCACCCTGCTACCATCCCTCAAACACAGAGACAATGCGAGGCCCGTATTCTTCAGTTTTCCGGAAGCATTGAGCATCCTTACAAGGTTGAGGGCATTTGATTCGACCTCTCTGTTCAATAAGTAAACGCTGCCAACTATAGACTCAATCACGTCCGGTGGCGATCTCTTCATCATCTTTAATACAATCGCAGAGTTCAACCGTTTCGTCTCTTCTGAAGATAGCTCGCTGAGAATTCCCTGGACAGATAACTCGCTTAAAAATGTATCGACACTATCCGGATCGCCTGTTATGTCAAGATATGGGTCGGTTGTGAACTCAAGAAGCTCGTGCAGGTCTCCGTCACCCATGTTAAGACCTTCTTTAACCGTGACTATGCCATTTTCAACTGCCTCACTCAGGATATCCCCATTCGCCCCGGTCATGCTCTGTCTATCGCCAATTGCACCGGTTATCGCAAGTCCACTAAGATCCACATTATTTCCCATCTGCCTGGCAACGGCGTAAGCTACTCCGGATGCAGATAATTCAAAAGAGCCGTGAATACCGACAAGATGGGGATTCACGTGGGCAGAGCCTGCAAGCTCACTCACTAAAGAATGGTGATCCAACACAATTACATCCGAGTCTAATTCGGCAAGCAGATCTGGCTGCGAACTACCCATGTCACAGAATATTACGGCTTCATCCCCCATACCCCCAATAAAATCTCTATCCAACCTGCTTATTATTGACGTGTGAAATTGTATCTCTCTTCGGTATAGTGCACTCGATATAATACCAGCAGCGGTGATACCATCCGCATCATGATGTGATATCACCCGCAGGTACTTATGCCTTAATATTGTATCTGCCGCATCTTTACTTAGTCTGTCCAACTTTTCAATCATTAAAATTCAATCTTGAGTGATCAAAACTTCAGCAGTTTGTGGTTTATAGCTCCAATCCGCTGGTAAAAGACCTTGTCTCTTGTAGTATTTGACAAGCCTTCTCACCTTCGACTCTGTCAGTTGAAGCGATCTCTTGTTATGCAGGTCTTTTGGATTTATATCCAGATGTCTTCGCATCCTGAGAGCTTTAACTATCAGATTCTCGAGATCTTCCGGAACATTTGGAGCTTTGTCATTCTCCTTTAAGATACCCGTGATCTTCTTTCCTGTGGCCAGAGATACATCCGGCACACCATACCTGTCCCTTAGGATGGTGCCTATCTTCGCGGTAGAATGACCCTGGCCTCTCAGCTCAACAACTGCTTTCTCAATCTCTTCAGGTGATTGGTCCAACCATTCGGGTGAAGATGCCCTCAAAGGCCGCGTAGATCTCGATTTTCCCTTCCGTCTTGAATACATTCGTGCCATGTAGACTCCTACATCATCTCAAATCCGAACTTTTCGGATAATATTCCCATCAAGGGCATTATACCCATCGCTTTTGATATGTCTCCTTCCATATTAACATCTCCGCCCATAAAGGCAGACATCGGGTCTCCGGTTCCGGTCATAAGGTTCAGCATAACATCCATCGGTATCTCCATGCTCATGTCTGCAGAGTCTGCTAACTCTGTACCAATGTGCATCTTACCATCTTTTATCTGCATGCATATCGTCATGATTCCACCTGCGTTTATGTTGATGATAAGATCTTCAGCATTCTCCAACTCCTCTGATAAATCATCATCAGTTGCAATTACTTTATCTATAAGTGAGATCAAAACAGGCATAATCTTTGGTATAAACTCAGTCATCTTTGGTAAAACCTCACTGAGGTCACTCGGATCCAAATCCTGCATCTTCTCGTTGATTGACATAAATTTGGGCAAAAAATCTATTATATCACCAGTTTCTATAGTTTCCATTTCCGATAAAACCTTATCCATTATTTTTGGTGAATTTTCCAGGACCATGGGTAGAGCTGAAATTAAGTCTTCGGCATTAACATCGCCTATCTTTCCCATAATCTCTGTGGGTATACCGGACCCAATCAACTTTTCAGATTCGAGTGCTTCGTACATCAAAGATTTTAATTCATCAGCCATTAACGTTACCTCTTTGAAATAAGAGTTGGTAGTTCCGAGAATAATAAAGCTTTTCTTTTTTTGTCTACAAAACTTTGAAAAATTGTCATTTATAACATGAAGTTTTTAAGCCTGGTTGACACCATCGAAAGATTAATTAATCGTTGAAACGAAATGTAGGGTAGGATGCCAAAAAAGAGTAAGAAATCACAGGGCGGTGTGATGTCCTCGGCCGGGTTGATGAGGTATTTTGACACAGAGGAATCTGCGATTAAGATACCCCCCAAGATAATATTGGCCAGTGGAATAGCTGCTGCGGTTGTGATTATGGGATTAAATGCGTATTTTTGATCTATGACCCCTTGATTATTTAAAGGCATAGGCCATCAAGAGATGCCCTTTGTATAGTATGGCCATAACAGAAGAAACTCTTCATAGGTTATATATCCCTCTTTATCCATGATTACCACTTTTTTCGTTAGCCTCACACAAAAGTATGAACAAAATTTCTCGCCCCCATGGTCATAGCGTATATATAAGGGGTCATTCAAGAGAGTTCATTTATCAATTAAACCATAAACCGAATTATTCAGGGGTATTAAGATGAGGAGTAAATATACTTTGGCTATAGTGACGTTGTTGGTTCTTCTGCTTTCTGCAGGAGTATCAAGCGCTTACGAGATCTCTGCTTCTACAAGCAAGATAGTATACACCACAGATGAAGATTTGTCGATTGAAGGAACGATCAATTATACCGCCGGCCAGGTAGATATAAGTGCAATTATTTATGATTCAACTGATACTCAAAAAGCTATAGTAAACACGACGAGCGTTGGCGGCATATTCAACTACTCCTATTCACTTAGTGGACTCTCCCCTGAAGATCATTATGTCAATGTTACTGACGGAAATGACAGTGTTTATATGGGTTTTGAAGTTGTCAGTGAAATTGTATTTCTAGAGGCTCACCTCGTAGAGAGCAAAGATATAGTAGAGATAAATACAAGCACCACGGTTACCACTCCCAATGCTTACTCCGGAAATTTCAGTGAACTCCTCTCCCTTTCTAAATCAAACGTTTTACATTATGGCACTAAAAGCGTTGGTGGAACAACATATTATTTCGTATTGGTCGACCAGCATTTTCACTCAAGTTATGATACACTTTATGTAGATGATGATAATGAGTTCCTTTTGTATAGTGATACAGAAGATAGCACTGGACAGATAGAGATTGTTCTTCGAGAAGGAGATAAATTTAAAGACTATATCGTCGGGCATATTGAATTTGAGACAGGAGAAACAATACTTCTCGGAAGGCCGGTCAATTCCTCGGTTTATGATTCTGGAAGTACTGTCAATTTTATCGTTATTGCTAAAGATTCAAATAATAACCTCTTTGGCAATAGAGACATAAAAGTTGACCTTTTATATCCAAATAAAACGGTTATATCATCGAAAAATAAAACAACCAACTCTTCCGGATGGTTTGTGGAAGATTTCACAGCACCTTCGGTACCCAATGTTTATTCAATCAGTTTGAACGACAGCCTTGGAATGGATCATTTCAAGGTGGAGTCATTCAAGCTCCTTGCGAAGATAACTGATGTAAACGACAACCCGACATACTCATTTGCACCCGATCCCATCGTTAAGATAAATCTCGTCTCAAAAGACTCCAGTGGAGATCCGTTCAACCTTACATCCAACCAGGCAACGATATACTATCCAAATGGGACGTCCTCGACCACTTCATTGGACATCACCTCGACCGGGACATATTCCTATGAGCTGGATCTCGAGAATGCTCCCAAAGGCCAGTATTGTGTGAAGATAACAGGTGTAGATGGTTCTGCTCAGCAAGAGGTTGTTACGGGATTCTCTATTGAGTCAATATCGGTAATGGTCGAGTCCATTAACACGGATTATATCGACCAGGCAGAAGGCGGAGGTAAAGGTATGTTTGTAAATGCCTTTGCACCAAACTCCAACGTCACAATTATGGTGATGCTCTCGAACCTATCGGCAGGAGGAATGTTTGCAGGAGATCCTCATGGAGTAATCAACATAGATGACCCTGCAACTCCGACCGATGAATGTGAAAGCAGAGTCACAATAGTAGAACTGACTGATGACAGAGGAGTATCTTATAATATTACTCCGATTTCAGGTCAGACAAGAACTGCATTCAATCTGACTACTGCAGGTGGAATATTGGGCCTCACAGGGGACCAGGCACCTCCACCGGATATGATGCAGCAATGTATGCTCCTCTTCCAGGCACCAAACAGATCAGGTGTTTACAGAATTGAGGTGAAAGTCAACTATAATGGAGAAGAAAAGTATGCTGGAGATACCTTTGGTATTCAGAGGTTATACGCTGTCGGTGATACGGTTGACTTCAAGGGTGAAGACTTCGGTTTCTTCGCTCCGAACACAACAGTCAGGATAAAGTTGAAGGTCAAAGATCTGGTCACAGACACCGATCTTTCACCTGAAAATATAACAGGTGCGAAGATCATTGAGATGCATAGAGAATTCCCAACATATAGCGATACTTTAGATCAAGTTTCAGATGAGACGATAGATAATGGCACAATCTCTTTCCTCGCTCCAGCCGAAGAAGGTTTCTACTGGATGAGGTTCCGATTTAAAGCAAATCTTGATGGACAGATCGAAGAGGGACTTGGTTCAGCGTTCTTCCAGCTCAAAAAATACATGATCTGGGGTTATGTTGATTCTGGAAGTGAAGGAGGAGGACACGGTCCGACATATGTAGGAGCAGGCGAGAACATAACACTCAGGGTCAACGTAATTGAGATTGAGAAGGGTAGTATGCTTGATCTTGGCATGACGACGGGCCTTACGAGCACAAGTTCCGACGGCCTGATTGTTGATGTGATCGAGATACGAAACGATCAACTGATGAAGATAATCCCGACGAACCAATACAGCGTCTCCAAGGGCTTTGTCACAAATTCATCAGCAAATGTGACGATAATACCTGGTTCAGCAACAAGCCTTCCGACCGGGTGGTATGGTGCCGATCTCTTGCTTACCGATCCGTCAGATACAAATAACACATACTTCGGATGGGCCTGGTTTGAAGTGAGAAACTTCTGGGTTGAAACCATACCCATCGTCAATATGGATGGTAACCTGACGGCTATGTGGATGGAGCCGACATATCAGTCCGGAAGTCCTGTAACATTTGCAGTGATGCCCAGAGATCCGAGACATCCTGATCAGGTTTTAACTGTAAACGGCACACCAACGGTCAAGAGTGTGACATGGATGGTATCTCACCCTCCACCGAAGGTTGAGTTCACTTCAACAGTGAGCAAGAAAGATGTCTATTTCGAATGGGATCCTCAAAACCCAATACAGATGTACGTTGTCAACATAACAGGCCTGAACAACCAAGGATACCATCAAGCAAATGTTGAGGTCACCACAGACAAAGGCTCGGATATAGGATCATTCTGGTTCGATCTTGCTTCCTACAATGTGATGGCCAAGTACAGAGGAATGGAAGAATGGCCACCTACATTCTCTTCAAGTGAGAATCTGACAGTAACATTCACTGGTCTTTCCTTCGACGAACCACCCCAGCCACACAACTTGAACGCAGAAGGTACCAGGCTATTCGGAGTCTGGGACGAAAAGATGGGAAGTCCGGTGAGGCTAGACTATACGGTCTCGGTCAATCAGACATATCCGCATATATGCACAGTGGAGGTGGATCTGTCACCACTCTCTTCAGGATTCTACCACGCTGACTTTACAATAAATGACACCAACGGAAAGGAGAAAGAGACAGGCATATTCTTTGCAATCAAGGATATGGTTGTCGCAGTTCCGAGTATCGAGCAGGTCCATATAGGAAGCTCAGATTCGTCAACAAGAGAGCTCAACCTTGAAAATGACAGGGATCTATTCGATAACAATCTATGGCTCAACGGAGGCGACTGGGACCCGCAAAATTTGACAGGAAACGGGACCTACTGCATCAGACCAAATGGCGAGTGGATGCAGGGAGAATGTGGAGAAGAACCGGGAACAACACTGGTATACGTCCATATGAACAACAGTACACTCTGGTTCGGAACAAGCCCCTGGAGTGGTGAAACATCACCACATTACGGTGTTGGTGAAAACTTTACTCTTGCTAACGTAACCTGGACGGTTGTGAGTGCAGATGATGGTGGGTCTTTCCGTGTCAAACTTGATGGCAATATGATTGGTGGGCGTGCATGGTCGCATGAAGGAGATATGGCATATATGATCGTACCACCCGCAGGCCATTCGAACAACTCAGACTTTTATCATGGGTATGTCACAAATTTAATCCAAGACGAACATATTGGAGATGAATATCGTTTCGGAGAACCATTTAATGCAACAAGAGATGTATTCGTCTATCACAACACAACGCACCTCTGGATAACGAGTGGCACCAATCTCTCAGCCAATTTCACTGGAGTTGCGGGAAAAGCTGTTGGAGAGATTATAAATGATCCATACGGTGGTAACTGGACAGTCAAATCATTGAGTAATAGCAGAGTCAAATTAACCGGACTGAACGTGCTTGCAGGTACGGGCGCCTACATCAACACATCCCTCTCAAAGAGCGGAACAATCAAGATCGAGAGTATAAGAGAGGAATGGTTGGGTGGTTGGGATAAAGAATCAGGAATGCAGAGAGGAATGGATCTGAACAATGATTCTCTGACCAATGGTACAGCGTACATAGCAATATCGGACAGTACAACTGCAGGAGTGTATGACACATTTTTCTTCTCAGTCGACAACAACTTCACAAATCCAGTCTCTGTAAGCGACACCAACAGAACAAATAGGACATTCGGATTGAATGATACGTTGACACTACTCAGCATCAATCCAAGGGCAACAAGTGTGACACTCTACTCGACTCAACCCGGTGATTGGGCAGAGCTGGGTAACTATAAGGTGGGTAATAACATCACCATCCCGGTAATTGTGAAAAACCCCAATGGCACCGGAGTTCCTGCCAGTGTATCCATACCCAATATCAGATTAGCAAGCACTGGTCAGATACAGACGTTATCCCCTGCACCAAGTGCAAGTATCACGGGTGTCGGTGAGATCACGGTGAATATGTCAAGCCTGGGATATGGTGCAGGAGAGTATTCATTCGAGCTTGTAGCGACTACGGCTGGTGGAACTGAGGGGTTGGAAGAATGGATGTGGCCCAGAGCGACGATGAGGGCTTTCCTACTGGACACTGAACTCGGTGACGGAGGAAATATCAATAACTTCGTACCACTGCCGATATCGAGATATGACTGGGAAAACTACGGCGAAATCATGGATCTATATTCCGTTAACGAGACGATGGGTAATTCAACAGTAAGTCTTGCTGGCCTATTGTCCTTCGACACCTATGATATTGGGTCGCCAATTTCAGAACCATCTGGCGCAGGAGGCAACCCGGTGAATGCAACCATAATGAGTGATAGATTATTTAACCCGCAGTACTACTTCTATGTATCAGCAGCAAACGAAAGCGCAGTTTGGGTTAGACTCAACGATTCAGACTTTAACTCGGCAGGTACTAGCGCATACAACACTGGCGATCAGATAAACGTTGAAGTTAATGGCAAGACTTACACGATGCACATCAGGGAAGTGAACGCAACATATGGATATGTTGCCATAGGTGTATCTGGCTTCAATGCATCGACGATAGAATCACTATCAACGAGCAACCCGCGATGGAAGATCATGGTTCTTAATCTCAGCGGAACAACCTACCAGGTTATTCTTGCAAACGACTCTACAGAAGAGTACCCGATGGCTGCAGAGTGGCACATGGATGAAATAGCCAGCAAGGCATGGTTCAGCACCGATGGAAACTTTGCGGGTGCAACAGGAGTAAAAGTTGGTGAAAACTTCACATCCGAGCTGTACCTGGCAAAGATCGGTCCGGGTCCATGGGATGGTTTATGTATCGGTAACTTCAGTGGGACCGGGGGCTATAGGCCTGCCATAGATATAAGACCAGCCGACAATACGACCAGCTACTTTAAGGCTGTGAATGAATCGGATATTGGCCTCGATCTGAACATGGATGGAGTGATGAACAAGACGTACTATCTTGTAGCTTTCGATGACATACCAGATGGTCTTCAAAATTTGACTTCAATTATGGTGGATGATGATCTGCAGATTACGGAGCAATGGTGGTCAAACAGCACCAGTAATGAATACATGGACTACAACGGTACAGAAACTGGGTCAAGTGAACAGAGGAGCAACCTACCAAGGGGCATCTGGTACGAGAGTCTTAGGTTTGGAGATAATATCGAGAATGTCTCATGGGAGCTACAGCCAGAGTGGGAGATCACCGCATACGATGACATAGATATGACGAGCATGTTGCTTCGAAAATCCAGATGGAGCATCAATCAAACAGAGAACGTGACCATGATATCGAGGGCATATCATTTCAATCAAACACCGATAGAAGGCGCAAACGTTACAATAGGTTCGGTATTCAGGATGACACCTTTCGGGCACAGCATACTTGAAGAAGGTGGAAACTACACGGTGACCAATGTACAAAATGTTACGGATTCCAATGGTTATGGGATAGTAAAAATGTCCCCGGTAGGAGGAATCTGGGACAACGGTGAGTACAGGGTCGTACTGCAGATAAATAACTCAGGAAACATCGAGAGTACGGGTAACTGGTTCAGGATAGGGGAGCAGCAGCAAGGTGGAGGTGGGGGCGGAGGTCCCTAACTTTTTTATTTTAGAAGGTGATAAAAATGAGGGGGAAGATGATATTAATGCTCTTGGTTTTGATACTTTCGGTATCAATTCCAACAGTTAGTGCATCTGCATCGGTCTCAATATCGCAGGCTGGAGCAGATCCAAACACAGTGATGAAGGGAACGGTGTTTACCGTTACAGTCTCTGGTTTAAGCGATTCCGGGACTGTTTCGTTGATCTTACCAACTGGATTTTCAATGGATGAGAGTGAGACAAAATCTTTCAGTTCGAGCAGTGTTTCATGGACGACAGTGGTTGCCAATCAGAAGTTGAGCGCGCAGACTATTAGCGCTACAATAACCGTGGCCGGTTCTCCCGAGTCCGCAACATCAAACTCTTTTGATGTTATCTTACCACCATCGATAGTAACATCTGTTACACCTACTTCGATTACGGCAAATGATAGCACGAGTCATACAGTACAGTTGAATATTCAAAACTACGGAGAAACTATTGCAAAGGATGTTGTTGTAACGATCACTCCACCAACAGGCATGTCAGTAACATCAGGTAATGAAACACAGACAATATCCACAATTGATGGTGGTGCAGGAGGGAGTGGTGAAAGTGTTGGAAGATCGTGGACGCTTCTTGCAAGTAATCCGAGCAATTCAACCATTACAATTACCATCGTGCCATCAAATGCCGAATCAGAGACAGAAAGCGTTACAGTAATTGCTGGATCGGGTTCTTCAACACCTACCCCAACACCTACGCCTACGCCTACACCAACTCCTGATCCCACCGGCGGCTTAGGTGGCGGTGGTGGTGGAGGTGGAGCTCCCGCAGCTTCAACAGATAACGTTCCTACAAGTAGCGGGGGAAAAGTAACATCTACTACCACCCTATCATCGTCTGATGGAAGGATGAAACTGACAATTCCGGAGGGGACATTCACAATAGATGCAGATGGAAGTCCATTGAAATCGATTAAGATCAATCCATCGTCTGTAGGTGGAACATTGGCCGCTTACAATCTCGGACCGGATGGTTCAACATTCAACCCGGCGATAAGTTTCACGGTCACCTTCGATCCCAATGTTGTGCCGGAGGGAAAGACAGTGGTTTTAAAGATGTTCGAGGATGGAAAGTGGACTCCATTAAAGACAACCGTTGACACCAAAACCAACACTGCGACAGTAAAGATAAGCCATTTCACGGTCTTCGCTCTATTCGTAGAAGAAGATACGGCAACTACACAAGTTCAACAGACACCGGCACCAACAGAAACACCCTCAATGGCTGCGACGTCCACACCGGCACCGGCAACAGAAACGCAAACACCAACACCTCTACCATGGGCGCTGTTGACTGTAGTAGTACTTGTAATTGCTGGGTTGATAGCGGTAACCTATATAATATATAGGAGAAGGAGATGAACTAAAGTTCATACTCCCTTTCCGTTGGGCTTGGATGATATACTCAATTTAATATTTTTTCCTGCTCATATTATCCATATGAATATAAGCCCAAATATTGGTCTACTTGTTGATGGTAAAAGGTTGAGTATTCGTCAGATAGAGGCCCTGGCAGAAGTATCAAAAACTCGTTCTCAGTCACAGGCTTCCAGAGAATTGGGAATATCAACACCAGTCTTGCATAGATACATTCGAAGAGCTGAAAAAGAGCTCGGATTTTCGCTGATTCGCACAACTCCCATCGATAGCAGATTAACCCCCGAAGCAATTGAGATGGTGAAAGCCTACAAACGATATATCAAGGCAACTACACCACATCCAAATTTAGCGGTTGCCTGCACGCCTATAACTCAGAATCTCCTTCTTGAAACTTTATCGGATCTTGAAAAAGACGGTAACCTCTTCGATGTTTATATAGGTGATGATAAAACTAATTTGAGGCTATTGGAGGCTGGAGAAGTAGATCTAGTCCTTTTTGATGACCCGCTGAATGTATATGAGTATGAAGGGGATTTCGATCACAGGGAGATTGCTTTCGATACGCTTTACCATGTTGACAGGGGTAAGTCCTACTGCAGGTTCAGATATGGGGCCCAAAGGATAGGTTTTGGACATCTGAGGTCGAGAAATATCGATTATTCGATTGAGAGTAATCTGAGCGGCGTTGAGTCACTATTAAACAGTGGACGAAGTTATTTTATCAATCAGAGTCTGGTGGTTAGAATTGGGCTTGATCTAACCTCGCAAACTCCTGTTTCAACGTTCAATCATGCCATAATCGCAATGATTCTCGAAGAGAGTGAGGAACTGCAAGTGCTTGTTCATGAGATGAAGAAGCGATCATCAAAATTTGGATTTATTACCTAAAAAGGTAATAGATCACCAACTTTTCACAAGGTTTTTATGCTATTCTTTACAATTTAATAACGGTGTAGATATGGCTGACGATTATGTTAAACCAGACCCAGAATTTACAAAAAGAGTAATAGAAGCAGGTGGTGACACGCTCAACCTCTGTTTCCAGTGCGGTACTTGTACCGGAAGTTGCCCCTCGGGACGATACACTGCGTTTAGAATAAGAAAGATGATCAGAAAGGCACAATTAGGTCTGAAGGATGAGGTTCTTCCATCCGATGATCTATGGTTCTGCACGACCTGTTACACGTGCTATGAACGTTGCCCAAGAGGTGTCGATATTCCTGGAGTTGTGCTTGCCATGAGAAGTATTGCGGTGCGTGAAGGGTTCATGAAAGAAGCTCATAAGAAGACTGCTAACTTTATCATAAATAATGGGCACCTAATGTCACTCAAAGATGAACACAAGGCACTGAGAAAGAACAATGGTTTGGAAGAAGTCCCCCCGACAGTGCTGATGTATGAGGATGCGCTCAATAATGTCAAGGATATAATCAAGAAGACCGAATTTGATAAATTGATCGGAGGTGCCTGATATGTACTCATTATTCCTTGGATGTATTGCCCCACTTAGATACCCTGGCATTGAAAGTGCCACAAGACAAGTTCTTTCGGCCCTGAATATCGAATACAACGAATTAGAAGGAGCCTCATGCTGTCCTGCTCCAGGTGTCATGAGATCTTTTGACGAGAAGACATGGCTCTCCATAGCTTCCCGGAATCTGCAACTCAGTGAAAAGAAGGGTGCAGAATTACTTACAATATGCAACGGTTGCTATGGCTCACTATTTGAGGCTGCACATATACTTGAACATGATGAAGGGAAGAGAGCTAAGGTCAACGAGATAATCGATGGAGATGGATACAATGGGACGACCAAAGTGAGACACATCGCAGAGGTGCTCTACAGAGAACTCGGTGTAGATGAGATCAAATCAAAAGTTAACAATGGATTAAAGCTCAATGTTGCAGTTCACTATGGATGTCACTTCCTGAAGCCAAGTAAGATCAAGAAACTCGATGACCCGGAGAGGCCCACGATGCTTGATGAGCTCATCGAGGCTACCGGAGCGGTCAGCGTCTCCTACAAAGACAAGCAGATGTGCTGCGGTGCAGGTGGTGGAGTCCGTGCAGGATCGCCGAATGTTGCACTTGACATGACCAGAAACAAGGTAGATAATATGAAAGCAGCGGGTGCCCAGTGTGTAGTTACACCATGCCCGTTCTGTCATCTGCAATTTGATAGGGGACAAAAGGAGTTGGGAGAGGGATATGATCTTCCAGTGATTCACCTATCCCAGATTTTAGGCCTTGCACTCGGCGTGGATAATAGCAAACTCGGATTTGAATCGCACGTAACGCCCGTTGATTCAATACTATGACTCATATTGCAACGGTTGCGGCCATAACAAAAGTGGCAAATGTCACAGAAGAACTTATGCCGTTTGTCCAATTTAAGGCCGAAAAGGAAGGAAGGGAGCTTTCAGGGAGTGAATCTGTTGCTATACTACAGATAGAGGGCACCGAAAGCTACCACCCAATTTTTTTACCCGCCAAAATTGAAGATATTGAGGAAGAGCTGAAAGAATTGGATGTGGTGCTAAATTCGGATGCGAAGAAGAGCATCATGAAGGTGGTGTAAGTCCCGGCCAACTGATATTATTTTGTTAGTTCCTGCGATTATACAAACAAGGACGATACAGTTGCGGGTCATTGAGCTGAAGAGGAGGGTAGATAGAATGTTTCCCTTCATGGTATGGATTTGCGACATAGATATCCGGTACTGCTCTTGTTATTAAGTACTGGAAAATCCTCTATTATATCTTGCGAAGATAGATGTATTTATATCAAGAGAGATTTTCGAATAACCCCATTTTTCGCATAA
>JAXHTJ010000044.1:0-16409 GCA_034190245.1 Halobacteriota archaeon
TCTCTCTCTCGACTGGAAGGAACTTCTTCCTCATCTTATCAGGATCAAGAGTATACATCCTCTCTGATGCTACAGGAACCTCGTCCTTCCAACGTTTATCTTCATTTTGTTCTTCTCCCATCTTTTCATCACCTCCAAATTTGAAAAAAAAGACTCACTTAGCAGGTCTTATGATATCCCTCTCTCCTGCTGGTTCAAACTCCCTTATAGCGGCCTTTGCAAACTCTGAGACCGGATCCCTGAAATCGAATGCCAGATCAGGATCTGTGAAGGTAACCTTGACCATTGGACTGGATGCCCAGGACGATCCTCTACCGAGCATTGCACCAAATGATGTCCCAACACCAAGACTACCGCCTACTGCCGTATAGGACATGTACGGTACATTCTCTCCTTTCATTTCCACAAGTCCGCCTTCTTCGATTCTTAGCGATCCTGAGTATGCCGGACCGATATGGTGCTGCACCTCCTGTCCGGACCAGCCGGTTCGGAGCCAGCACTCTTTACCCAGGATACCGATACAATAGTTTGCTGCAACTTGGCCTAAAAGTGCATCACCCGTCATGAAAGATGCTATTTGACCTGCACCTGCCACTGCGGTGATTCTGTGAACACCTGCCCATGCAAATTCATCTAACTCCCCTGCCCCTCCTAAGATCTCCATGAATGTCCTGGGTTCAGTCAGTGTCTCAGCAGCTGTCGTATCCGCAAGGTATCCAAATGGCATTCCGCCTATCTCGTTCGGACCACGTGCCCGATTGGCCCACATTGGCTCTCCCATCCTGACCTGCTGTGCGTGCCTGGTGGAGAATGCAATATCTGACAGAACTGACTCCCCGGTCAATCTGTACGTACCAACCATAGCCATCGTTGTTGATTGGGCGGCACTTCTCACTATTGCTGCCCCATCCATATTACGGACCCTCAGGGTAGGCTCATGAATCGCAAGACAGAGTTTATCACCAACACCTGCCTTCATCGCCTCTGCTCTCTCCGGGTGGAACTCGTCATTTATATTTATTAAAAATCTTCTATCAAACTGTTCTGCAAGCTCGTCATCTCCGGTGAAGACCTTACCATACGCATCGGATGTTAACCCCGGGTGTACCTCCGACATATGCTCCTGTATAACAGCACCACCAGCAAGTCTGTGCTGCAGAGTCTCCATGAACAGATTCATCGTTTCCGGAGATATCTCTTTTCCGAGTCTGAGCTGGATGGTTCTGTGAGCAACATCTAGGTTCACGATAACGGTTCTTCTTATATCATCAAGACATTGTTGCATTGCAGAGTTGTTGAAGAAGTTGATGTCATCAAAATTTATCACTATATCCGTACCAGGTGATTTACCCGTCGTCAACCACCGCTGCCCCATCGGTATACCCACTTCCCTGTTGTAGGATGGTATACCTCTTTGGAGAGCTATCTTCTTCCCCCATTCTGTGAACTCTACCTTTGTCTTTGACTGCTGAATCCCTCCCCTTTGGTACATTTTGTGGTCTATCATGTCCATAGGGTCTACATCTTCGCCTTTGTATAGGCCCTTCAACATTTGGTACTGTTGACTTGCCCTTTCCCTTGGAAGGATCCTCTCCTTAATCTTTTTTGCATCATATCTCGGCATGTTTTTTCACACCTCACGTTCAGGGGAACTTATTCCTGACCATTTCAGGATAGATAGTGACAGCCTTTCTGTAGTTACAAGAAAACCATTTTTACAATGTTTTCATTATTTCCTTCTATTTCCATGTTTATTCCCCAATTTAAATTATTTATAGCCTTTATACATAAATTTTTCCTGTTAAACAGGTTAAAATTGATATTAAAGTAATTTTTGACATTTTTATCAATATTTACGATTCAGGAAAGATTCCCCAAATTGTAAATTTTAATCATTAGGAAAATATATTATTCAATAGATCAAATGCATAAGAAATGGAAAATCTTTACGAAGTGACTTCTCAGTTATTTAAAGTATCGTGTCACAGGGCAAGGATAGAGATTTTAAAGGCTTTGGAAGAAGGCGACAGATCTGCAAAGGACCTTTCAGAACTTCTGGATGCATCTGAGACATATGCACACAAGCACCTTCATCGGTTGAGAGAAGAGGGCCTTATAAGAAAAGATGGGAAGAATTTCGCTCTATCTTCAAGCGGCATGATATTTATAAATTCGCTCGATGGGATAGAGGTGGTCGGGAGATATAAAAGCCTCTGGGAGAGTCATAGCATCGAAAACGTTCCTGGGGATCTTCTGAAGGAGATGAGAGTATTTAATGGCACTGAGCTGATCAGATCGGCTCCTAGAGTGCTTGAGAAAATATCCAGCGCAACCTCAGTTAGCAGTGAGAGGCTACTATTCTCTACAGATCGGATGCCAAGGCTACTTGGAACCTCACCCAGGGATATGGTCAAAGATCTGTTGAAAGTCGGAGGAGAAGGATTCTGGCTTATTGGACCAGTTCCTCATTTTCTCAGTAAACATCCAAATTTAAGATTACCTTTGGGTCTTGAGGTGAGAATAGCACCTATGGACAACATCTACATGGGAATTCTGGTCATTGACGATAAAGAAGCCTGTGTGATCTTTCCTGATGAGAAAGGATCACTAGACTGGGATTATGCGATATACGGAACAGATCCTGACTTTATCTCCTGGGCAGAGAAGAGCTTCTGGAATATGTACGAAAAGGGTGAAGATATAAGGACAGTCAAATTGTGAGTTTTGTCATGATCATTGCGTCTTCATGATTTTTAATAAGCAAGCACCATAGCACTCAAAAGAATCAAGATATTGCCTGAATTCTAATTATTTAAAGGACAACTTTAATTAACCAGTTAGAAAAAAATTATTCAAAGAGGTGGATATTTAATACGCATAGGACTTCAGATTCCAAGCTTCAGCTGGCGCGGCGAGGGTGATGTGATAAGGTCAAAGCTCGGTGAGATTGCCCGGGCAGCAGAGAAGGCAGGATTTTATAGTATATGGGTTATGGATCATTTCTTCCAGATTGGTAAAATGAAAGAACCGATGTTGTAGGGCTATAGCGCTCTCTCTTACATCGCTGGAATAACTGAACGTGTGAAACTTGGCATACTGGTTACTGGTGTTGTTTATCGCCATCCGGGCATCTTGATTAAAACCGCAACGACCCTAGACGTACTCTCAGGAGAGCGTGCCTACCTTGGGATCGGTGCTGCCTGGTATGAACGAGAGTCCCTTGGCCTTGGGGTTCCATTTTCACCCATAAAAGAGCGATTCGAACGACTGGAAGAGACCCTCCAGATAGCAAAGTTGATGTGGTCAGGTGAAGTTGAGCCTTTCGACGGCAAGCACTACCAACTGACCGGACCGATAACAAGCCCTCAGCCGATATCAAAACCCCACCCACCAATACTGATAGGAGGTGCGGGGAGAAGAAGACCTTGCGATTTGTTGCTGAATATGGTGATGCTTGCAAACTCTTCCCGATGGGAGGCACCGGTATTATAAGAGATAAGCTCGAGGTTTTGAAACGTCACTGTGAAGAGATTGGAAGGCCCTATGATGAGATCGAGAAAACGGCGTTAAGCATGGTAAATATATCTCCTAAGAGGATGTACGGATCCGATGTGGTCAAGATCTGCCGCGATTTGGCAGATGTTGGCGTTCAACATGCAATCTTCAACATGCCAACGTTCATCACATAACACCACTCGAGGTCTTTGGCGAGGAGATAATCCCGGATGTTACGGATCTCTGATAGGGAGGCTTCCGACAAAAAAAGTTATGTGGGGGTAAAGACAACCCCACAAAAACTCTCTAATTTTTAAAATCTTCTTCGCCTTGATACCAGGTAAGCGAATGCCAAGAGTCCACTGATTGCAAATACTGCCTCGAATCCCGATGTTGGCACTTCCATATCCTCTGGTTCAGTCTCTTCCATCCCGGTTTCTGGCTCTTCTGTTATTACAGTTGGTTCTTCATCTGCCGGTTCTGGCTCAGGCGCGGGTGTTGCTACAGGCCCCTCAAGATCGATTGGATCTGCGAACACAATGCTACCATTATCTGCGATAGACCATTCAGCGTAGCTACCGAGCACATCTCCATTCTCATCGAATGTGATCTCACCAGAAGCACCCTGGTAATTTATATCTTTTCCCTCACGAATGAGTTTTAGGGCCTCACCAATGTCTGTGACCTCTTCACCGGGTGCATTTGCAATCTCTCTTATACTGTCACGGATATCTGTTCCAGTGGCATTCCCTGCTTTTTCTATCGCAAGTATAACCACTGCAACGGCATCATAGCTGTTGGAACAGTAGGTCGTTGGTTCTTTTTCATATTCAGACGCAAACTTATCTTTGAATGATTCGTATGCAGGACCAGCTACTCTTGGATCCGGAGTTGTGCCGATAAGTCCAGCTACGATGTAGTTGTCGTCTTCATCTTTACCCACCGATTCTGCAAGAGTTTCATCTCTGAGACCTTCGGATAGTAGCCAATCAATATCTTCCATATATCCTTTCTCATACGCTGTCTTCAATATGATGCTGCCTGTCTCGGGATACGAACATAGCATAACAAATTCAGGGTCATGACGAGCAACATCTTCAACTTCAGAGTCAAGGATGGTTGCAGTAGAGTCGTATTTCACAGTATCCAGCACGGTTCCACCCAGATCTTCAAACTCCTTGACGAAGACTTCTTCGAAACCAACACCATATGGGTTATTTACCACTATAGTACTAACGTTTATATAGCCTTTCTCGATGGCAAGCCTTGCCATCGCCTTTCCCTGAAGTGAGTCTGATGGAGCTGTTCTGAAGTATAAGTCGTTGTCTTCATATGTAGTGAAATCTGGTGCTGTGTTAGACGAGGATATCTGAATTACACCATTTCCCGTTGTAATATCAATTATTGCCATGCTTGGTCCACTGCTCGTTGTTCCTATTATTACAGGTACCTTGTCGACATTCACAAGCTTATTTGCCGCAACATTTGCCGCAACCTCTGATGTTTCGGTATCCTCAATGATCGCTTCGATTGTTCTGTTCAGAACCCCTCCATTCTCATTTGCCTCTTTTATCGCCAGTTTCATAGCATCGGTCATAGGTCCACCGTACGTCCCGAGATCTCCTGTCAATGCCTGCATTATACCGATCTTTACAGTTTCCTCTTCTGCTCCAACTATACCCGCTGAATGGAATCGTACTTGGAAGCGTTATAGCTCTTGCTGCCATCGGCCTGTCAATGGTGTATGGCATCCTGAATTTTGCAAATTTTGCACACGGCGATCTTTTAGCTCTTGGGGCATATCTCGCATTTGTTTTTAACGTTGGGTTTGAAATGAATTTTTTCTCGCATGCGGTCTTAGTGTGATTTTAACATCACTTGTTTCCGTATTTTGCGATTATGCGATATGGAAGCCCATGCGTAGTAAATCTGCCGGGAGAGTCTCTTTGATCATCATCTCCATCGGCCTTGCGCTCTTCATAAGAAATCTGATTGTGTTTTTGTGGGGTCCTGGCATCAAGAGATACGCACTGCCGGTAAGACGAGGGATAGAGGTTGGAAGCGTGGTCATCACCCAGAATCAGATTGTTGTGATAGTTGTAGCATTGATATGCATGTTCCTCCTCCACTTTATCTTGAAGAGAACCACCATCGGAAAAGCAATGAGGGCGCTGTCCGATAACATCGACCTCGCAAAGGCTTCAGGAATAGATGTGGACTCTGTGATAAGATACACCTGGGTAATTGGGATAGCTCTTGCTACTATTGGTGGTATTCTGTACGGCCTCTTGACAAATATTAATCCGAATATGGGCTGGTTTATGCTACTTCCGATGTTTGCTGCTGCTGTACTCGGGGGAATCGGAAGTCCCTATGGTGCAATGGTCGGTGGACTCATAATCGGCCTTGTGCAGGAGCTTAGCACTGCGATCATACCTACGGAATATAAATTGGCCGTCGGTTTTTCAATAATGATAGCAGTACTTCTTGTAAGGCCACAGGGGATCTTTGGGGGCGTGTGATATTGATAGAGTATATAATAAGCTTGCTTCTGGTTGCAATAATTTATGCGATATTTTCGCTTGGACTGAATCTTGAGTGGGGCTTCACTGGGCTTATAAACTTCGGGCATGTGGCATTCCTTGCCATTGGTGCATACACAACGACCATCTTGAACTTGAGAGGGGTCCCTCTGCTTCCATCGATGCTTGCCGGAATGGCCCTTGCAGGACTGTGCGGGGCACTCCTTGGAATACCAACGCTGAAGCTGAGAGAAGACTATCTGGCAATCGTTACAATCGGTTTTTCCGAGATCATAAGACTCTTTCTGTTAAATGAGGAATGGCTAACGAGGGGACCGATGGGCCCGCATGGCTATTCAAGACCATTAGAAGAACTTATACCAATGGATTACAATTTTTTCCTTCTTTTATTGGTGGTGGTAATACTCCTGGTCTGCTACTTAATGCTCGAGAGGTTTATAAAATCACCATGGGGCAGAGTCCTAAAATCAATAAGAGAGGACGAGGACGTTCCTGCTTCGCTTGGCAAGAACGTATTCTCATACAAGATCCAGTCACTTGTTATAGGCTCTGGGATAGCCGGACTTGCAGGTGCTCTTCTCGCTTTTTACATGCAATATATAAATCCTATGAACTTTGTTCCGATTGAGACCTTCTATGCATGGATCGTAGTTGTGCTCGGTGGAAGTGGCAACAACAGGGGCACGATCCTTGGAGCGCTCATTCTCTGGACTTTCTTCAGTGGAACCCGTTTCGTTCAGGGACACCTGCCAATAACTCCAACACAGACGGGCGCGCTCAGAATAATATTCATCGGCCTTGCTATGATGGTTATTATGATGTTCAAACCTGAAGGTATCCTGGGGAGAAGAGAGGAGCTGATGCTGGAGAAGTGAAGTGAGTTAGATTATGTTATCCATTCAAGGAATAAAGAAGAGTTACGGAGGAATAAAAGCACTTGATGGATCTTCTCTTGAGGTAGAAGAAAAGAAGATTGTAGGAATAATAGGCCCCAACGGTGCAGGTAAGACTACACTCTTCAACATTATAAGTGGATTTGTAAAGCCAGATTATGGCACAATCTTGTTTGAAGGTAAAAATATAGAGAAAGTTCAAAGTTTTGGGATCGCAAGGATGGGGCTTATCCGGACCTTTCAGCTCTCAAAGGCCCTAACAAAGATGACTGTTCTGGAGAATTTGATGCTTGCCCCCAAGTTTCAAGACGGTGAAAAGATCTGGGATGTGTGGTTACGTCCAAAACTGATTGGGATTCAAGAGGAAGAGAGTGAAAAGAAGGCTATATCACTTCTTGAGTCATTTGATCTTCTTCGCCTGAAAGACGAGTATGCGGGCGCTCTTTCAGGGGGACAAAAGAGGCTGCTTGAGATAGCAAGAGCACTTATGGCAGAGCCAAAGATGCTTCTCTTGGATGAGCCTTTCTCTGGTGTGAATCCGACTCTGGGGATGAGGCTTTTGAAGCACATAAAGGAACTGCGTGACGATTGTGGGATGACATTTCTTATAAAAGAGCACGATATGCCGATGATTATGCAGCTCAGTGATTATATCTATGTTCTGAACAAGGGACAGGTTATAGCCTCCGGTCTGCCTGAGGAGGTGAAGAGGGACGAAGTGGTTTTGGATGCTTATCTGGGGGGCGTATAAGGTGACGGAGATAGCTATGTTCATATACTTTAAATTCACCATTTTGTAGTAGGGTGATGAGATATGTCCTTACGTGATACAAAGTTTGCTCCTGAAACTTGTGCCAATTGCGGTGGAGACGGGTGTCAACGCTGCGGATCTCTGGGTTATGTACTGGTTGCCCAACCCTCTAAAAGATGCGAGAATTGCAGTGGAGAAGGATGCCACCGTTGTGGATATACCGGTTGGTCACGTGCACTGAGAGATAAGGTGTGAGGTATCGAGCACTCATCCTTTTTAATAAAATGAATACAATAATATAACTGTATGATCTCCCAAGAGACAATTGAAGAGGCGGTAGAACTACTCAAGAGAGCTGCCAATCCTATCAAGATCATTCTATTTGGTTCTTATGCAAGTGGTAATATTACAGAGGATAGCGACCTCAATTTTCTTGTTGTTGAAAAAGAACTTGAAGCTCGAAGGATGGAGATGGTACGGGTTAGAAGAAATTTTAGATTCAGAACGAATCAGCGATGAAATAATAGGTTTTCATTCTCAGCAGGCAGTTGAAAAACTCTTGAAGGCCGTATTGTCAGAATTTGGAGTTGCATACATAAAAGTCCACGATCTTGAGAAACTGCTGAATTTGCTTGCCGATAATAAAATAGAAGTCCCAGATGATATTAAGGAGCTAATATGCTTTCTCCTTACGCCGTTGAGTTCCTATATGATATACTACCTGAGGAACAAGAAAGTTCTTTTGATCGAGATAATGCTCGTGAGCTCATAACAAAAGTTAGAAAATGAACAGAGGAGCTAATCAAACCATAAACACCATAAACTCCCCCAAACCCCCCACCAAACCCTTATTTACCATGAACAATATATAAAGTCCAGATGCCCGATAACCACCCAACTCCACCGGAAGATGACCTCAACCATCTTCTAAATCTGGCAGAAGATGAAAAGAAAGCTTACGTGTATGAAAAAGCCTGTGAACTTTATGAAGATGCCATAAAGTTGATACCAAAAGATGATATCAAAGAAACAGCAGAGCTTCATTTTACGCTTGGTGAGACCTACGAATGTGCATCTTATTGTGCCAAAACGATGGAAGATGCCGTGAGGTTTTTTGAATTGTCGAAAAGGTCATATGATAATTCCAGGGAGTTGTTCAAGAGACTTGGAGACGATGGAAGGGCGTTTGAATGTTCTGGACTGATTGATTTTATTGAAGCTTTCTTATCCGAGGATTTGAAGGTTGCTATTGGTCTTTTTAAAAAAAGTGCAGAGTCATTTGAAAGGGCAATGGAGATATACTCTCAAAGAAAAGATGAGATGAGCTATTCACGTGCGTTATCACGGCTATTTTTTGATAATTCCTCTCTTGTCTTTTATCAGGTCAAACACGATGATATTTTAACGGTATTTGAGAAGCTCAAGATCGACCTCGCCGACTATCCATACTCCTGTTGTCCTGCACCCGGTGTAATTGGAAGTTATGACTAGGATGCATGGCTTACTCTGGGGTCTCGTAATATCAGCCTTTCGGAGGCAAACGACCAGGGTATAGTAGTCATATGTAACGGATGCTACGGTACGCTTCACAGGGTCTACGACATTCTCGACAAGGATGAAGAGAAGAAGGCGATGGTGAACGAAAATCTCGCTAAGATCGGAATGGAGTACAAAGGTTCATACAGACCGACTCATTTTGTGGATGTCCTTGACGGTATGAAAGAGGAGATCCTCAAGAACAAGAAGTCAGATCTGGGGCTGAGGGTCGCGATCCACTACGGATGTCACTACCTGAGGCCAAAATCGGATGAAGCAACATATAACGTCGAGAAACCGAAAGTTGTGGAGGGGATTGTCGAGCTGCTTGGCTGTGAGAGTGTCGAGTTCAAGGACAAACTCTCATGCTGTGGTGCCGGTGGAGGTGTCTGGAGTGGTGCAGAAGGACTCGGAATTGATATACTTGAGGAGAAGGTCCAAAACATCCTTAATGTAGGGGAGGTGGATTGTATAGTAAACATCTGTCCTTTCTGCCATATGCACATAGACTCGACTCAAAAGAAGTCGCAGTTCAGCATAGACACAGTACCGACACTTCATCTGAATCAGCTTCTCGGTATGGCCTTTGGGATGAAGGACAAACATCTGGGACTTCATACACACAGGGTCAGCACAAGAGATGTTGTGAAGGCTGTCAAGAAGGCGGGGAAGGAGAAGAAGTAATCATTTAACCTGTACTATGTTAATTTATTCACTCGTCTTTAATCTTTTCAGTCAATAGATTAACAATGTTTGTTATTTGGTTATCTACATCTTTTAATGGGTCAAAATATAAACTCCCAATATTAGATGTTTCATCAAACATACTGGTTGTAACATTTGTGAATCTAATAGGTATCACGCTATGTTCTCCAAAACGGTGCTTAAATTGTTCCGACTCAAATTTTGTCCAAACACTCTTAGGATAATCGGGACTGATAAGACAAATAACATACTTCGATTCGCTTTCATATATTGGGGCAAGATAATCTTCAATATTCTCTGCTAAAATATTATGTTGTTCATTTTCATCATAGAATACGCTGAACTCCTTTTCAGTTAACAGCTCAAAAATCTTATTAGCTACCTCTCGATCAGAACCTGCAAATGAAAGTGCAAAGTCATACTTTGATTCGAAAAACATATTTTTAAAACCCAACATTTCAGCAAATTTATTCCATTTGATATTTCGTAGGAAAAATATAAATTGTGGGTCTTCTATTGTAAAAATGCGTGTTGAAGGGTCAAAATTGATCACTTCGGAAAACTCGGGATTATTTTCAATAAAACGTTCAAGATTACCTTTCTGAACAACTTGTCCAACACTTGGTTTATGACTGGGATATTTTCGAAGCTCTTGATCAATTGAAACTGACCACGAATCGGAATTTGCTAACCATTTGAGAATATGAAGATAGGGCGCTCTGCCTTCCCGTCTTAATCTTGGCCCACTAGCGAATCTTTTTGCAATATCCATAAAGCCCAACGATAATCTTTCATAAACACTCTGCTTTATAACCTCCAAACTTACCGGAATATTTTGGAAATTGCCAGAATGTTCAAGTACATTGCCTTTGATACAAGTTTCATGAGATAGCATTTGAGCTATATAAAAACTACCATGTGATTCTTTAACAATTTCGTCTTTAGATTCAATCCCAATATTTAATGCTTCCTCACCTTTTTCAATAAGCTCCAATACTTTCTTATCAGAATTAGTTTCAAACTTTATAATTTCAATTCTATTTACCAAATCTCTTGCAAACTTTATTAATGTATCGCCAGCACGGTTAATTCCAACAATCACAATTTTAGTGTCCTCTACCTCTTCATCTGCAAGTGTTTTCAAATAATCAGCAAATTTTTTTATTAGTTCTGGTTCCAACTTGTGAAAATCGTCAATCACAACAATTCCTAAATCTCTTTGCCCAATGATTTCATTTATTCTCTCAACATCATTTCTCTTTCTTGCAGATAATCTTTCAGTCGTGCCACCGATTCCAATATCATCTAAAGCTTTAGCGATTGCACAGGTTTTTCCTATTCCTGAAGGCCCTTCGACCACCATCCCTCTCCCTGGTGATCTGAGGGACACAATCATTTTGGAATATTCAGTAGGTTCTACGAAGGTATGTGTGGGGACACCAGATGTTTTGAATACTTCTTCTAATCTTGGACCAGACATGACACTACCCTATAGCATTGTTCCCTCTATATATTAATTTTTTCCACAATATTAAATAATACTCTTAATTGTCTCTTTAATTAAATATTAGCCTTAATTACTGATCATCTTGATCTTAACAGGATGAAAGCTACTGCAAGTAATCCTATTATTCCAAATACGGCTTCAAATCCAGGTATTCCAAAAATAAGAGCTTTGCTTACATCATCTGCTATGATAGTCCCATCAGCCGCCCGGAAGAGACCACTGACGATAACCTGATCACCATCACTTATCTCGCCCAAGCCATACTGATATTGTACCGGGATAGTCCGGATTCGTCATCAATCGCAAATACATATCCCTCTCCATATGTCATATCGATGAACTTGATAGTCCCTAAAATTATCACATCTCTCTGATCATATCTTGGCGCACCTGCAAGCAGATCTTTTACAGTAATCGAACCAACATCTGCATTTTTTGCCTTCTTTAATGCTTTAACTGCAAAATTTTGTGTTTTTGAAAAATTTCCATTTTGTAAAGCTTTTATAGCCTCATCTAATAACTCTTCTGCCTCATCTACCTCTGCTCCAATCGATGATGCTTCATCTATGCTTCTCTGAGCCGGTTCGATGTACTCCGAAAAAATATAATAATATTCGTCGACCTTTTCATCGACAGTCATCATAAGTTCTATCGCACTTTCATGATCTCCTGAGTTGTAATGCTCTTTTGATTAGGCAAAAAGATCTTTTAAGGTCTTAGGGTCATATCCTTTTGCTTCCATTTTCTCAACCTTTGCCTCAGTTGAGTATAAATGTTCAGTTGCTATCTATTCTGATCTTCTTATGACTTCCTTTCGAGTGGTCACTGTTGGTTCAGGTAGTATGAATTTTCTCACCCTAACGTCGTCGAAATATGCGTGAGCTTCGCTTGTGTATAATCCATACTCCCCATGTGATGTCTGCTTTAGAGAACCACTTGTTATCAATTCGTTGTTTATGTAGATGTAGACCTACAAGATTTGATTGCGAATTTCATGGCTACCCTCAATATGGCATCAATCGAGATGATCGGAGGGGGCAATCTATTCACAGAGAAAAAGATGAAACTACTTGCTCTTGGAAATTCATCTTTTTGCAAGGCACTTGAGAATGGTTGTAAATTCGATCAGGTTGAGGAGATAAAAGATAAAACAGAGCTTTATTCCAGAACAAAGATGTATCTTAGAAATGCAGCCTCTTCTTATCGAGAAGGTGGTTTTACATGTGAGGCAGACTGGGCACTTGCAACCTCCACCTATTTTGATGGAACATGGCACCTGATAAAAGCAGATGAGATCCTGGAGCTGGAAGGTAGAAAAAATCTATTTGGCATCGCCTCTAGATATTTAAAGTCTGCTGCAGAGCTTTTCGGTAGAGCAGGTTACGATTACAGGAAAGAAGAGATTATGGGTCGTTTAGACATGGTTAAAGAAGAGAGCAAAATTATCATCTCAGCGATGAACACAATCGTCAAACCATCGATAACAGGAAGTGCAGTTGGCCTTATAGCGCCTTCTCTTCCCGAAGAGACAAGCTCTCCTGCCAATATTAGCGAGATGTGGAAGTATAGCCTGCAGACGGTGGAAAGGCTAGCGGATAAAAAAAAATTGACGTGATTCAAGAGCCTAATTCTGAAAAGATCGAAACCTCCGAGAAGAAAGGAATCAAGGCGTGGGTAATGAGGCATTTGCAGATCATTATCATGCTTGTTATCATGACATGTGCTGTTATCAGTTTGGTTTTGGGGTTGACAGGTGTGTTGTGATGTTTTGGTAATTGCTTTATGTCTTTTTAAATAAAAGGTTAATCAAAACGTCCGCCTTCGGCAGGACTAATCGGGCTTTCGCCTGATGATCTATTTGGAACCTGGAGGGGTCAGGGGTTCATACCATGAAAAAGTTTGTGGTAGGACTAAGCGAAGCGAATGTCATACACAAGGTTGAAATGAATAGAGCCCCTTCTTTTTGGGATTAGATCGACTTGGCCAAAAGTGCTAAGTTCTGAAGCAACGGAGATTTAAGTAATACAAGTCCGTTAAATCTAATAATCAAAAATTCATATGTTGAGAAGGAGGTTAGATGGTATGAGGATTAGCAGTCTGTCAGAGGGAGATATATACGAAATAAGTTTCGGATATAATACCAAAATGGAAGGATATACGACATTAATGTCGGATATAACTAAGTTGTGCGAAATCATAGTATAAAAGAGAGATATGGAGATGAAAAATATTAGGAATAAAGGAAAGCCAGTAATTTTCATATCACATATAGTAGAAGAAAAAGAGGTTGCTATTGCCTTTAAAGAACTCATAGAGAATGGTTTCCTGAGGATGGTTGAAGTATTTGTTTCCTCTGATGAGGAAAGTATCCAGATGGGGCAAAAATGGTTGGATAAAATAACTAATGCATTAAAAACTTGTACTGTCAAAGTAATAATATGTAGTTCTAAGTCTGTGTATAAACCATGGATAAACTTCGAAGCTGGAGCGGGATGGATAAAAGATATTCCTATTATACCAATTTGTCATTCAGGAATGGAACCTTCTAAGTTACCAGTACCGATAAATTTGCTTCAAGCAGGAGTTGCTACAGAGGTATCCAGCCTAAAATTGACATTTTCTGTAATAGCAAAAGTTCTAGGAGCAGAAGAACCAAGAGTGGACTTTTCGGAATTCATTAACAAAATCAGAGAGTTCGAAAAGGTTTATACATTTTGGGATGGTGTAAATAAAGCGTTCGAAGAAATACGTAGCATAAATCCACAGATAATAGAAGCCCTAAAATCTCGAAAGAACACCCCAATCCAACTTACAGAACATCAAATAAATATGTTTGAAAATATATTTCGACGATTAGAGGGAAAAAACATTTTAAGATTCAAAAAAATAGGCGGAGTAACGATAACAGGAACAGGAATGTATATTAACTGCATAATAGAAATTCTACTAGATTTTGAAAAGGTGGTTTCCGATGAACATTTTATATTCTATAAGGATTTTAAAAGATGACTTCGCACAACAGGTGCATATCCAACTTCGCTATCGCTCCGTCCAAATTCCTCACTACGCCCGGAACTTCGTATATGCCCAGAACGTTCATCTGAAATTGCCTGACATGTATTCACAACACCCACCATAAAGTTCATTTAGGAGGGGGTATTACATTTATACAAGAGGAAATTTTGATGCGCCAGTTCAAAATCATCGTTGAAAAGCACCCCGGTGGTTATGTGGCATACCCTTTAGGGCTTAAAGGGGTTATAGTCGGGGAAGGGGACACCTATGAAGAAGCCCTTTCTGACGTGAAATCAGCAATTCGCTTTCATGTTGAGACTTTTGGAAAAGAGGTTCTCGATGTCGAATCACCTGTTCTTGAGGCTTTCGTTGCTGAGACCGGAGTCAACGTATAATGACAAAGTTTCCTGTGGATGCACCTAAACGAAAAGTAATCAAAGCGCTAGTGTCTTTGGGCTTTCAAGTAGTTCGGGAAAAAGAACACATTTCTATGATTCGTGAGAATCCTGACGGAAGTAAAACCCCTTTGACCATGCCAAACCATCCGAAAATAAAAGGTTCTACACTTAGAACAATTTGCACACAAGCTGGCATCACAAGGGAGGATTTTTTGGAGGCATATGACAAAGCATAAGAGTCGGCAACATCAGATAACACAGCATATATGCTGCGTTCGGCAAAAGCCTCACTTGGGCTTCGCCACATTTCCCCTTCCCTTCGGTCAGGGGAAACGTCACATATGCCTTAACATTATACGGAAGACTGTGCCGTGAAATGAGATGATGAATATGGAAAATAAAGAAAGTCTGAAAGAGTATATGCTAAAGGAAATTGAAATAATCTAGGATATTATAAGACGGATGGCATTTAATTCCTTTATGATTAAAGGGTGGGCTATAACTCTTATCGTTATAACTTTGCTGTTAAAAGGAACAGAATACCAAGTTTTGATTGCCTTTATCCCATTGTTAGTTTTTTGGTTTTTGGATGCATACTTTTTATGGCAGGAACGGATGTATAGAAAGTTGTATGAATGGGTTGTAAATAACAGACTGAAGACAAACGAATATTTATTTGATATGAATGCTTACCGGTTTAAAGACAAAGTCCAGTCAAGAATTGGGATTATGTTTTCTATAACCTTGGGTTGGTTCTATGGCTCAATAGCGATTTTAATTGTAATTTATGCTCTAATATTATTAATCACAAAAGGAGGAGGTTAAAATGGCAAGAAGAGTGTTTTTCAGCTTTCATTACGACGAAAGAGATGTATGGAGAGCTGGTCAGATTCGTAATAGCTGGGTAACCAAACCAGATAGAGAATATGCAGGATTTTGGGATGCAGCGGCTTGGGAAGAAGTAAAAAAGAAAGGTGAAAAAGCCATAAAAAGATGGATTGATAAGCAGTTAGAAGGCACATCTGTAACTGTTGTTTTGATTGGGGCTGAAACTAACGAAAGTAAGTATGTTGATTATGAAATTGAACAAAGTAGAAAACGGGGCAATGGCTTATTGGCAATTTATATACATAAGTTAAAAGATAAAAATGGCAATACAGATACGAAAGGGAAAAATCCTTTTGATTATTGGCATACAACAATCAATGAAGAAAAGAAATTTTTTTCTTCAATATATTCAACATTCGACTGGGTAGATGATGATGGCTACAATAACTTAGGTGACTGGGTAGAGAACGCAGCCAAAAAGGCAGGAAGGTAAAGCATGAGAAGGGGAGTTGGCACAGTCCATCGTATAACACAGTATATACGCTTCGGGCTGACGCCCTTACCCTTCAGGACATTGTTCCCTTCGGTCGCAACGTCGTATATGCTGCCTCCGTTATTACGCAATTCAAAAAATATTTTTCTAACGGAGAATAAGAAATGATAGGCTTCCAAAGGGGAATAAATTTGATTTTTTCTTTATTTAATGAGGAGGATAATAATGTATTTTTCCACTTCGTT
>JAXHTJ010000045.1:0-16345 GCA_034190245.1 Halobacteriota archaeon
GGACATTTGAGTCTTTTTCCACCTTATATTGGCGTTGTAAATCACTTATATTCATAATATCGCCATTAATATGTATGGTGAAAGTAGTACTTAAAATTAATCAAAAATTAATGTCTTATACTATAATTAATAGAGCCAGGAGCTGCTAAAATTACCCCCTATCCCAACCTTTAATTACCGGTCGTTCAATATCATAATCTATGTCCAGGCCTATCAGCATACTGAAACATAGAAATCTTCCTCTTCGGATGATGCTGATAATTCTGGTTTTAATCCCCATACTCTATTTTGATGACTTTTCCGAGCATTTTTACGTCTATCTCACAGGCAATGTGCTCACCTCCGTCATAACAGAAGAGTGGGAGATAGTACTTCTGAGTGTAATGCTCTTTCTTCTATTTTTGATTCCCCTCTCATTCAGGCGAAAGGCAAACTGGGCAGAATACGGACTGGCGACGGCTTTCTTTGTATCGTTATTTGTGGAGATGTACGGCATCCCTCTGACCATCCTATTTGCATCGAAATATTTTTATTCTGCTGAGACGCCTCCTCCCCCCAACATAGTTGAATTCAACCTCCTTGGTGTTGGTTTTGGCATGGATCTGGCAATGACTTATGGGGCCGTTTTGATGATCATCGGAGCCCTTTTGATAATCGTGGGATGGATAACACTTTACAGAAATATCAAGGATGGGGGGCCGGTTACAGTTGGAATTTACTCTATTTCAAGACATCCGCAGTATCTCGGTTTTATCCTGATTATCGTGGGCTGGCTCATCGGATGGCCGACAATTTTGACTGTGATCCTGGCCCCTATACTCATCTTCATGTATATTCGCCTGTGCAAGACAGAGGAGAAAGAGATGGCGGAGATCGTCGAATATCAAAGTTATATAAAGAGAGTGCCGTTCTTAATTTGAATATTAGAATTTCCAATCAGAGATTTCAAACAAAGATTTAATAGAAGTATGATGGATACTATAAGGTGATTGCAATGTATCATGTAGAGTGCATAGAGTGCAGTAAGCGATTTGACCAAGAGAGTGTGGTCTACACCTGTGATGAGTGTGGCAGTCTTCTGGTTGTGAAGTATGACCTCTCCAAAATCGAACTAAAAAAGGAAGATCTGGATGGAGTACCACTCAGCCTATGGAAGTATCGCGCTTTGATTCCTGTTGATATTGATCCGGTATCGATTAAGGAGGGTGGAACACCCCTCTACAGGTGTGATGCTCTGGCGGAATTGATCGGCGTTAGAGAGCTTTACGTAAAACACGAGGGAATGAACCCCACCGGCTCTTTTAAGGATAGGGGTATGACAGTCGGTGTTTCAAAAGCAATAGAACTTGGTATGAAGGCGGTTGCATGTGCTTCGACAGGGAATACATCCGCATCGCTTTCTGCTTATGCATCTAGGGCGAAGATTCCTGCCGTCGTGCTACTTCCCGCCGGAAAAGTCGCCCTTGGAAAGGTTGCACAGGCGCTCATGCACGGCGCCAAGGTGATAGGCATAAAGGGTAACTTTGATGATGCGTTGCGGCTTGTGAGGGAGTTCTGCTCCGAGGAGAATTTCTATCTATTAAATTCGATAAATCCGTACCGTCTGGAAGGTCAGAAGACCATCGGGTTCGAGATAGCCGACCAGCTGGGATGGAGCTCGCCGGACCGTGTTGTGCTTCCTGTGGGAAATGCGGGGAATATTACGGCCATATTCAAAGGGTTCTCGGAGTTAAGAGAGCTCGGAATCATAGAGAGTGTCCCAAAGATGACGGGGATTCAGGCAGAGGGATCATCTCCAATCGTTGATGCTTTCAACTCAGGCAAGAGGGATATTATACCTGAAAAGAGTCCTGAGACGATTGCAACAGCCATTAGAATTGGGGACCCTGTTAATGCCGTAAAGGCGCTTGCGGCAATATACGATTCAGGTGGTCTCGCTGAAACAGTAACAGATGAAGAGATTGTAAAGGCCCAGAGAGATCTTGCCCAGATTGAGGGAATTGGTGTTGAACCGGCATCTGCTTCCTCTATCGCAGGTTTGAGAAAGCTTGTTGAGGCTGGAAAGGTGGGCAAGGATGAGAGGATCGTCTGTATAACTACGGGGCATCTTCTGAAGGACCCCGAAGAGGTTGTCGAGGTCTGTGGCGAGCCGATAGAGGTTGAAGCAGACATAGAGGCGTTGAAAAGAGCGATTTTTGGGTGAAAATGAAAGTTGAGATCATTGGACTTTCTGGTATTTCCGAGATCAGAAGAGGAGATGATCTTGCAGGTATCTCTCTTGAGGCTGTTGAGAGGGTCGGATTGACTTTCGAGGATGATGATATACTGGTGGTAACAAGCAAGATCATATCAAAGAGTGAAGGCAGGGTCGTGGATCTCTCGGAGATCGAGGTGACTGATAGAGCAAGAGAGCTATCCGAGATGACAGGAAAAGATGTGCGGATTGTGCAAATGGTACTTGATGAAGCAGAGGAGATAATCCGCATCGGAAAAGATTTTATAATAACCGAAACAAAAGATGGTGTTGTATGTGCAAATGCCGGTATCGACGAATCAAATGTCGAGCGTGGAAGAGCAATCCTTCTTCCAGTGTCGATGCAGGAGAGCGCAAGGTCTCTGAGAAGGGAGATAGAGAAGAGAACTGAAAAACATTTGGCCGTGCTGGTATCGGATTCGATAGGAAGGGCTTTTCGCGATGGTGTTGTCGGGACGTGTGTTGGAGTCTCCGGACTCACTCCAGTTCTAGATAGGAGGGGCGAGGTTGATAGATTCAAAAAGATCTCGAGGATAACGAAGGTCGGTATCGCCGATGAGATATGCTCTGCCGCAAACATTGTAATGGGTGAATTCAGAGAAGGTATTCCGATGGTTCTGGTGAGGGGGCTTACTGTTGATGGTTGTGAGGCGGATGTCGGAGATATGGTCTTTGATAAGAGCGATGACGTTTTCAGGTGATGGCAAATAGGAAATATTTTTGGTATCCATTATGCAATCTCTTTATAGTGAAGGAATAAAAAGAGTGAAGGCTTTTGCCGCGGCGTTAACATTTGGTCATGGTACACCAGATACCTGTTTTTATGATACATGAGAGATGAGAGTGGTAAGATGGAAATTCCGATAAAAAAAGTTCGTGATGATGTATGGGAGATATCCTCGGAGTACAAGCCCTTTATGAGGGTTCCGGCAAGGTTATACGCCAGCAAAGAGCTTCTCGACAAGATCAAGACGGATCTGACAATCCGTCAAGCAATCAACGTCACTTCAATGCCCGGTATTGTGAGATACTCACTCACCATGCCAGATGGACATCAGGGGTACGGTTTCCCGATAGGAGGGGTGGTAGCATGTGATTTTGATGATGGTGTCATCTCTCCGGGAGGTGTTGGCTATGATATCAACTGCGGTGTAAGGCTCATCAAAACCGACCTCATGGAAGAAGAGGTGAGAGCACACATCCCTCAGCTCCTGGACGGGTTATTCGAGAATGTTCCTGCCGGCCTTGGACTCTCGGGAAAGCTCAGGCTCTCCGGAAGGGAACTGAGCGAAGTATTGAAAGGCGGTTCCGAGTGGGCCGTTGAGAAAGGATACGGGTGGGAAGATGATATTGAAAGAACCGAGAACGGCGGCAGGATGAAGGACGCAGATCCAGATAAGGTAGATGAGAAGGCAAAGAAGAGGGGTACACCCCAACTCGGCACGCTTGGCTCTGGAAATCACTTTTTGGAGTTGCAGGTTGTAGATGAGATATTCGATAAGAAGACGGCGGAAAGGTTTGGAATAGACGAGGTTGGCCAGGTTGCAATACTCCTGCACACAGGTGGCAGAGGCCTCTCCCACGGCGTATGTTCACATTATCTCAGAGAATTTGAGAGGGAGATGAGGCAAGACAGGATTTTGTCTCAGGTACTGGATCTGGAGAGGGAGCTTGCATGCGCTTATTTGAGCCAGAAGGTTGGTATGGACTACTTCCAGGCGATGTGTGCATGTGCCAATTATGCATGGGCGAATAGACAGTTAGCGACTTATTATATAAGAAAGACGTTTGAGGACGTACTCGCAAGGAGTGCTGAAGATATGGGGATGCACCTCATATATGATGTGGCACACAACATCGCAAAGATGGAAGTACATGAGGTGGATGGAGTGAAAAGAAAGTTAGCCGTTCACAGAAAAGGCGCCACAAGGGCATTCTCTTCTGGAAATGAGGATCTTCCAAAGATTTATAGAGATGTTGGGCAGCCAGTGCTAGTTCCAGGTTCAATGGGCACGAGAAGTTTCCTGCTTCTCGGCACAAATACCGGTAAAAAAGAGACATTTGGATCTTGCGCTCACGGTTCTGGCAGGGAAATGAGCAGGACGAAAGCAACGAAGATGTACAGCGGCATCGAAGTCAAGAAAGATCTTGAAAGTAGGGGTATTGCTGTCAAAGTCAGGGAAAGCACAAAAAAACGGAGGAAAGGGCCATTTGACAGGTATGGCGAGCTTGCAGAAGAGGCCTCAGGAGCTTATAAAAATCCCGAAGTTGTGGTCAACTGCTGCGAGACGACGGGGATAGGAAAGAGGGTAGCCGCTTTCAGGGCGGTTGGGGTGATAAAAGGGTGAAGGTGTAGCCTTGATCAGATATATTGAACATACATCCGATGTCGGCTTCGAGGTTGAGGAGGAGAGCCTTGAAGAGCTCTTTTCAAGCGCTGCTATTGCGATGTATGAACTGATGACCGATCCAGGCGAGATCGAGACGGTACTTGAGCGAAAGGTGGAGGTCCAGTCAGAGGACCTCGAAAGCTTGATGTTTGACTGGATGGATGAGCTGATATTCCTATTTGAATCCGAACACCTGATATTCAAATCGTTTAACCTGAGTATCGACGGCTTCCATTTAGATGGAAGGTGCAGGGGGGGAGTCTTCGATCCTGCCAAACATGAATCTGGAATCGCGGTAAAAGCGGTGACCTACCACATGATGGAAGTTAAGAAGAATGACCTATGGAAGGCTAGGGTCATTTTAGACGTATGAACTGATGAATCTTTCAATATTAATTTTAGTATCCAGAATTTTACTCTGATATTTTGGATGCATCTCGATCGTCAGAGGTCTGTCATATCCGTCCTCATATAATGTTTGGAAGATTCTCCTGAGTTCCGGTGTGACCTTCTTCTTTATAGGCCTATGATTGTAATTACTTACGTGGATATTGTTTATCCTCTCCTTAAAGAGATCAAGAAATGCTGGTGTCTGAGAGATCATATGTGAATGAGATATGTCCAGTGTCATACCTATGTCGACGATGTCAAAGATGTTCTTTACCTCGGTGACTGATCTACCGTAGCCGTCGGATCCTCGTGACAGGTTCTCAAGAGACAGTTCTATACCTCTTGCAGATGAATAATCCTTCAGCTCCCCCAGGACATCTACCAGGATGGCTCTTCTTAACTGCGAATTCAGCTTTGCCGAGACGTATGAATGAATGACGAGTATAGTGGATGAGAGGGTTTGAGCAAAATCAACAGATCTTTTACCACAATCTAGTGCATCTTCTATCTGATCTGAACTCTTTGCATAAAATCCCGCAGAGTGCACTGTCGAACAGGTCAGGCCCCTCTCGTCAATCAGACTCTTGACCGTCTGAATGGTTGCGTCGGGCTCTCTTTCTATGGATGATAAATTGAACTCTATATTCTCAAAACCGAACTCTTCAATCATATCAAGGTTTTTGCGAATGGAGCAATTAGAAAAACACCATGTAGATATGCTTAATTTCATCTAATAAAATTACCTCGCACTGATAAACCTTCTATTTTTCGAATTCTTTCAAATTTAAAATCGGCACTAATCGGCCCTAAAGGAAACTTATATTAATGATGGATTATAACCTTTTCCTGTATTTGAGTGGGGTGATATATATGAATAGAGTTCCAACAGGAATAAATGGTATGGACGAATTGATAGAGGGAGGATTTCCGGATCTGACGGTGAATCTGATAACAGCACCATCCGGAGGTGGTAAAACCTTGTTCTCCCTACATTACATCTATAACGGAGCCAAAGATTATGATGAGCCTGGCATCTTTATCACTCTCGAAGAGAGCAGGGAAAGTATTGAGAGGGTTACAAAGAGCTTTGGAATGGATATAGCCAAGTATGAAAGAGATGGTAAACTCTTCATAATTGACCTGGGAGAGATTAGAAAGGAGATTAAGAAGGAAGAAGAGATATCAAGAGGCATAATATCATTCGAAGCTCTGCAGGAGGCCCTTGAAAGTATAATAAAATTCAGCAAAGCAAAGAGATTTGCTCTGGATTCTCTTACGGCCGTCGGTTTGGCATATTCAGCCTCAAGCGAGCTCAGACAGGATATGTTCAGATTTGTTAGGTTCTTGAGGGATAAAGCGGTGACTTCCCTTTTGATTACAGAATCTGTTGAAGGCACGCCAGGGCTGACCAGGTATGGTGTGGAGCAGTACATTGCAGACTCGCTCATAGTTGTCGGCCTGGAGAGCATAAAAGGCGAACTCAGAAGGACGATATGTGTAAGAAAGATGAGGTTTACAAAGCACGATACAAGCATACATCCATTCCTGATAATGGAAGATGGGATTGAGATATCTCCAAAGGAGAAGGTCTTTTAAGCAACCCTCCACAAAGTTTATTTATTTGATGAACACAACTTTCAAGCTACTCGATCCCAAAATCCAGACCTCACTTAAAAAACTTGGATTCACCCGGCCCACGGAGCCTCAAAAAGAGGCAATACCGCTCATTCTAAATGAAGAGAATCTTCTACTTGTAGCGCCAACAGGTTCCGGTAAAACCGAGGCTGCTGTACTCCCGATCTTTCATTTTTTACTAAGTCTTTCCGAAGAAGAGCGCAGGGGCATATCTGTTCTTTACATAACCCCACTTCGAGCATTGAACAGGGATATGTTGAGCCGGCTTGAATGCTGGGGAATGGAGCTTGGTATAAAGATCCAGGTCAGACACGGCGACACTCCCCGGCATGTGAGAAGGTCTCAGACACTCAAACCTCCTGATATGCTCATCACAACACCTGAGACGGTTCAAGCGATACTCATCGGTTCGAGATTGCGAGAGCATCTCAGATCCCTAAAGTATGTCATAATTGACGAGGTGCACGAGCTTGCGATATCGAAGAGGGGTTCACAGTTATCGATAGCTTTAGAGAGGCTGGTTGAACTTGCCGGTGATTTTCAGAGGATTGGGCTCTCCGCTACGGTTGGTACACCGCAGAAGGTCGCTGACTTCTTTGTTGGGAGCAGAAGAGATGTGAGTATCATTGAGGTTTCGATGCTGAAACTTCTCAATTTTAAGGTGCTGGATCCGAAACCGATTGAAGAAGACAAGAAGAGTGCCAAGACTTTGATGATCGATGAGGAGATGGCGGCGCAGCTACGCATAATATCTGAGATGGTATCAAAACATAACTCAACCTTGATATTTGTAAATACAAGACAGGCTGCTGAATCTCTCGGATCGAGATTCAATTTGCTTGGTGCGCCTATCGGAGTACATCACGGCTCACTCTCAAAAGAGGCACGAATAGAGGCAGAAGACGCATTCAAGTCAGGCAACCTGAAGGGTCTCATCTGTACATCTTCAATGGAGCTTGGAATAGATATTGGTTCGGTCGACCTCGTCATCCAGTACATGTCTCCAAGACAGGTGACAAGGCTGATTCAGCGCGTTGGAAGGTCAGGCCACAGGATTGATAGAACCTCCAGAGGGGTTATAATAGCAATCAACTCCGATGATATAATGGAGAGCTGGGTTATAACAAGACAGGCTAAGATCGGGAAGATCGAGGCAATAGAGGTGCAGAAGTCTCCACTTGATACACTCTCAAACCAGATATGCGGCATCATACTTGACTCAGGAGAGATGCGAATTGAGAACTTACACTCCATAATAAAAAGAGCCAGCCCATTCAAAGAGCTGAAGAGAGAACGGCTATTAAAGGTGCTAAAGCAGATGGATGAGCAAAATCTCGTCAGATATGACTCCGGTAATAGTAGTATAAGGAGGACCAGAAAGACACTCTCTTACTATTATCAGAACCTGTCGATGATCCCAGATGAGAAGAAGTACGACATCTATGACATAATAGGCGGCAAGCACATAGGTGCACTTGATGAGGCCTTTGTAGTAAATTTTGCAGATCCTGGTGCCGTATTTATCACAAAAGGAGATATGTGGCGGGTCGTCGATCTCGAAGAAGAGCGGATAAAAGTCGAACAGATCGAGAATCCGATGGCCGAGGTTCCGAACTGGGTTGGTGAGGAGATACCTGTCCCTTTCGAGATAGCCCAAGATGTGGGGAGGATACGGGAGAAGATTGCATCGTACGTGGAATCAAAAAAGAGTGACGAGGAGATATTTGAAGAGCTGGGAAGGGAGTATGCAACCGACCCCTATACAACTCAGATGGCAACTCAGACTGTGAGGGAACAGATTAAAGGCGGCTTTACTATTCCAACTCACGACCGGATCGTAATTGAGATAGATGGTAGATCGATCGTGATAAATGCATGCTTTGGCCACAAGTGTAACGAAGCACTCGGCAGGGTGATCACATCACTTATTGCTGCCAGATTCGGGTCCAGTGTGGCTATGAGAGTCGATCCTTACCGGATCGAGCTCGAGCTCCCAAAAAAGGTATCATCCGCTTATCTCGAAGAGGTGATACTCTCTGTTCAGCCTGAATATATTACCCCGATAATAGAGATAACGCTTAACAATGCTTCACTTATTAAATGGAAGCTGTTTCATGTTGCAAGAAAATTCGGGGTCCTTGAAAAAGACATGGATCATAGAAGGGTGGACATGAATAAACTGCTTGGTATCTTCAAAGATACACCGATGTACGAGGGTGCCATCGAAGACATCTTCTATGAGAAGCTCGACATTTCAGATGCGAAAAAGGTTATAAAGGGTATTCATTCGGGCGATATTATACTAAAATTCGGTGGCCCCAGCCCGATGGGAAGATCATACTATTCTTCCGGAAGGGAGCTATTGGCACCTGAAAACGTCGACAGATCGATAGTCTTGGCACTCAAAAATAGAATATTAAACGACAGAGTGCTCCTCTTCTGTCTAACCTGTAAAGAATGGCAGTCGAAGAGAATGGTAAAGAGGGTTCCAGAGGAGATAGTTTGCCCCATCTGTGGATCCAAGTTGATTGCTGCCCTGAAACCCTGGGAAGCAGAGGAGATAAAGATCGTGAAGAAGAAAGTTAAGACTCGTGAAGAGGAGGAGAGGGTAAGGAGGGTTTACAAGAATGCAAATCTCGTCCTTTCTAACGGAAAAAAAGCCGTTATCGCACTTGCATCCAGAGGTGTGGGGCCGGATACGGCATCCCGCATAATAGGAAAATTCAGAGAGGGTGAAGAAGAGTTCTACAGGGATATTATGCAGGCAGAGAGAAACTATGTGCTGACAAAGCGGTTCTGGGATTGAATATGTCAGGGAAGTTCAGTCCTCATCATCCCTGCCCAGCAAACCTACATCTTTAATAGAACGCCTTGCGCGATCACTCATAGTCGGTCTTCTGAACTTCCTCACTTGTACTTGATGTGAGAATGGTATTACCTCACCGCATACCTTCTCGATATCTTCAGCAACACATTCATCTATGATCTCAATATGGAGTGTATCTATAGACACCGACAACTCGATCTTCTGGTTTCCTACAACCAGCTCTCTTGCATGGGAATGAGGTCCTTGAAATATGATGCCCATTATCCCTGGTACATCCTGAAGAGCTTCAAATAATTTCACAGTAGTCTCATCTCCAAGCAATCTGCTGAACATTGCTACAGCTTCTATACAGTGATCTGATTCCATGTTTAACAACATATCAAAACAAATATATATGAGCTTTTTGATATACTAATGGATATCACATTGATGATGGTGAAAAAATGGCTGAAAATGAGGACTTTATAATAGTGGAAGGCTTAGGAAAAGATTTTACCGGTGCAGGTGAATTTGTTATACGGGATATCAGCTTTAAGGTTAAAGAAGGCGGATCTCTAGGAATACTCGGTAAGAGCGGATCAGGTAAGACTGTTTTGATGTATGCGCTCCGTGGAATGAAGGGGTACAACCCAACCCAGGGAAGTATAATCTATCGAATTTCGGTATGTCCAAACTGCGGACGAGTTGAACCACCCAGTAAGAAAGGGGCCGAATGCCCTAAATGTAAGAATGCTACACTTGACTTCGAAGAAGTGAATCTATGGGAGAATGAGGGCACTCCAATATTCAGGGAGATCTACAACAGGAATGCCATAATGCAGCAGAGGACCTTCGCGCTCTTTGGTGAGATGCCTGTGCTTGTCAATGTTATTGAGGCTTTGGCAGATGCTGGTGTTCCGAAGAGAGAACAGCAGATGCGAGCAATCCGGCTTTTATCAAAGGTCAACCTTACCCACAGAACACTTCATGTGGCAAGGGATCTCAGCGGTGGTGAAAAGCAGCGTGTAGTTCTGGCAAGACAACTCGCCAAGGATCCTTTTGTATTATACGCAGACGAACCAACAGGAACCCTGGATCCAATAACTGCAGACGCTGTTCATGATTCCATGAAGAGGAATATAGAAGCAGGACTGACAACCTTTGTGACATCACACTGGCTTGAAGCCATAACTACGCTTACAGATGATGGTCTTGTCCTTGACAAGGGCCTGGTTGTTGCTTCTGGGAAATCAAAAGATCTCGCCGATAAAATTGAAGCGGAACTTGAGGATCCGGAAATAATTGCTGCGATGAAGGAGTTGAGAGAAGCTTCTGCTGCCAAAGTTAAAGAAGATATGCCAATTGTAAGGGTTGAGAGTTGTCAGAAGAACTTCTATGCGTTTGATAGGGGTATAATCAAAGCAGTAGACGGTGTGAGCTTCGATGTTAATGAAGCTGAGATATACGGTATAATTGGTGTTAGTGGTTCCGGAAAGACCACATTGAGTCAGATCTTGGCCGGATTAAAAGAACCTTCCGGTGGAAAGATTCTCTTAAGAATTGGAGAAGATTGGGTGGATATGAGCGTGCCCGGACCAGAAGGTAGAGGAAGAGCAAGGCCTTTCATATCTGTGCTTCATCAGGAATACGACTTATACCACCATGCACGTGTTCTTGAGAACTTAACGGATTCTATCGGACTGGAGATGCCAGCAGAGATAGCAAGAGCAAAGGCCATGCACGTCTTAAAAGCGGTTGGATTCGAAGAGGACAAGGCAAAGACAATATTGAGCCTCTTCCCCGATAACCTCGGTGAGGGAGAGAGACACAGGGTCGCACTTGCTAGAGCGCTGATGACCGAACCGTACATCCTTCTGTTGGATGAGCCAACCGGAACTATAGATCCTGAAACAACACAAGAATTGATAAGATCAATCCTATCCTCAAGACAGGAGTTGGGGCAGACATATCTGATCGTTTCTCACGATCCGTTCTTCGCCGAAGCTGTATGCGACAGGATCCTGTGGTTGAGACTCGGGAAGGTAGTGAAGATCGGCGAACCAAAAGACATATTGGAAGAGTACAAGGAGAAAGATATTGCAATGGGGATCTGATGTCTGAATACTTCATAATTGTTGAAGATTTGAGAAAAGAGTTCGAAGATGAAGTAGTGCTACAGGACATCAATTTTAAAGTTAAAGAAGGGGGGTCTTTCGGGATACTTGGCAAGAGTGGCTCCGGAAAGACCGCGCTAATGAATGCTATTCGAGGAATAAAAGAGTACAGACCCACAAAAGGAAGTGTGATTTATCGGATAGCATACTGCACAAAGTGTGGACGGGTGGAACCACCGAGTAAAAAGGGTGAGAAATGCCCAAAGTGTGAAGAGACGTTGGGCCTCGAGGAGATAAATCTCTGGGAGTCTTATGGTACACCCAAGTTCAAGGACATATACAACAGAAACGCTATGATGATACAGCGTACATTCGCTCTCTTCGGTGAGATGCCGGTCCTTGTCAATGTAATGGAAGCATTGAATGATGCAGAGGTTCAAAGGAGTAAACAGCAGATTATGGCTCTTCGACTTCTCTCGAAGGTTAATCTGACCCACAGGGTCTTGCATGTGGCAAGAGATCTGAGTGGTGGAGAGAAACAGAGGGTAGTACTCGCAAGGCAACTCGCAAAGAGTCCAATGGTTCTCTTTGCCGATGAACCCACAGGCACACTCGATCCTGTAACTGCGGAAGCAGTACACGAGGTTATGAAAAAAGAGATAGATAGAGGTCTTACCACTTTTGTGACATCACACTGGCTGGATGCCATAACCGCATTAACAGAAGAAGGCATGATCTTGGACGAAGGATCAATTATTGCGTCTGGAAAGTCCTCTGAGATGATAAACGAGATTAAGGTGGACCTTGAAAGAGCAACTGCCGTTATAGGCGAGTTAAAAGAGATTTCAAAGACAAGAGTCAAAGAAGAGAGGACCTGTATCAATGTTGAGGACTGTAAGAAGAAGTTCTACACATTTGACAGGGGTATAATCAAGGCAGTAGACGGTATCAGCTTCGAAGTGAAAGAAGGCGAGATATTCGGCATCATCGGTGTAAGCGGTTCCGGAAAGACAACACTCGGGAAGATAATGGCCGGCCTGCAAGATCCATCTTCCGGAGAAGTAACCATTCGAATCGGTGACGACTGGGTAGATATGAAGACACCGGGCGAGAAAGGAAGAGGCAGAGCAAGGCCTTACATCTCAATACTTCATCAGGAGTATGATCTGTACCATCACAGCAGTATTCTTGAGAATCTTACAGACTCAATTGGACTGGCAATGCCCAAGGAGATTGCCAAGGCAAAGGCAAATGTAGTCTTAAAAGCTGTGGGCTTCACGCCAGAGCGTGTCAAGGAGTTGTTAGATCTGTACCCTGACCTTATCAGTGAAGGGGAGAAACAGAGAATCGGAATTGCAAGGGCACTGATGACCGAACCTGCAATACTGATACTTGATGAGCCTACCGGTACGGTGGATCCAGTAACCTTGAATGATATAACAAGATCGATTCTGAAATCCAGAGAAGAGCTGGGGCAGACATATGTGATCATATCACACGATCCGGAATTTGTAGAAACAGTCTGTGACAGAGCCTTGCTTATGAGGGCAGGACGAAAGGTCGAGATGGGAGAACCGGATAAAATCGTCAAGTTATTCGATGATCTGGGCGCACCGATGGCCGCTTGAATTTGAAAAGTCTCATATTTAAAGAATAAAGAGCCGGAAGGGGATGGGGCTTTTAATTTTCGTTTTTCATTATTTTAACCGTAGATCCATCTACCTGAATTTTAAGGGTAATGGTGATCCTAAATGTGCTTTTTAGTATATTTATAGCTCAAAATGATAATTTTTATAAGTTATTATTATGATGGAGATGTTAATTGATGATAGTGAGGTGAAAAAATGAAGAGATTATTTGTAATACTAATTCTGGCGATCTTGGTGTCTTCATCTTCTTCAGGAATGGTTCTTGCCGAAGTAACAAATGAGAATGTTAATTGCATAGGTGATATAGCAAAAGATGGACCGAAATGGAGTCCGGATGGATCGAAGATACTTTATATATCAAGTATAACTAATGAATTTCAGGTATGGGTGATGGATGCCGATGGTACAAATAAGACTCAGTTAACAACTGATCGTAACATCGAGGTATCAGAAGCAGGATGGAGTCATGATGGGTCTAAAATTGTATATGTGATGCATCACATTAATACTAATACCGACGAAGAATTTGATGAGATCTGGGTGATGGATGCCGATGGTTCAAATAAGACAAATCTGGTAAAAGATGATGACCTGAATGTTTCAGGAGTAGGATGGAGTCCGGATGGATCGAAGATCCTTTATAATGCAAATTATGATGATCCTTTAAATACGGAATCGAAATCCGGTATTTGGATAGTGAATTGTGATGATAATAGCAAAACCCAGATACTAAGGGACCTTTATAGTCAAAATCCGGTATGGAGTCCGGATGGATCGAAGATAGCTTATGAATCTTATTTCGGGATCTGGATTATGGATTCCGACGGTGGGAATAAGATAGAACTGGAACGCCCAATTTCGAACCCTTCTGATAAACAACCAGAATGGAGTCCATATGGGTCGAAGATACTGTTTGTATCCAAGAGAGACCGGCCCGATAACTGGGATATCTGGGTGGTAGATTCAAATTTTAGAAACGCAAAATCACTTACTTGGAAGGATTCCCCTGACTTCCTTGGAGTTAGCATTGATGATTACTCGGATCCCATGTGGAGCCCTGATTGCTCAAAAATTGCATTCACAGCGGACAATAAAACCTGGGTGATGGATGTAGATGGCGATAATAAAACACAATTATTACCTGAAGAAGGTAGGACGGTCTTTGAAAAAGGTTGCTGTTATGAATTTGATTGGAGCCCTGATGGATCTAAAATTGCATTCGAAAAGAGAGGGGGCATCTATATAATGGAGCTTGGAGGAGTAACTACCCCAACACCGACACCAGTATCAACAACACCAACGCCTACACCCTCACCAACATCAGTTCCATCCCCTTCAGCCACAACAACGGCTACGGCAACTCCCAAACCGTCACCTACAACCGCCTCAACACCCGCACCAACAACCACTCAAACACCCGATGAAGAAACACCAGGATTCGAAGCAGTGTTCGCAATCTCTGGACTTCTTGCGGTGGCTTATCTTGTGAGGAAGAAAAGATAAAATCAGAATACTCATCCCACGTTCTCCTATCGCAAATATCTTGGAATTTGATTTGAGCTGGGCTGATGCAACTTGTTACTTGTCAGTATAGTACAAAGTATCAGGGGCAACAAAGATTTATTCGCTTGCTGGGCAGTAGAGATTAAAACAAGGTATTTAAATATAATTAAAATAAATGAGACAAATCGAATGTGAAAAGAAGATTGGGCTGATAAAACCGTTTTCTATATATCAAAGGAGATAGAAGAGGAGGCTAAAAAATGGAGGAAATGACACCTTTTAAGAATTTGACCCGTGTTTATCAGAAGTCAGATGTCATCTTCGAGGAGAAAAGTATGGGAAATGAGATGTATGTTATCCACTCTGGGAAGGTAAAGCTCTCCACAAAAGCGCCGGGGCGGGAGGAAATGCTGGCCACCTTTGGACCTGGTGAGTTCTTTGGCGAAATGGCTCTGGTAGATCCTGCTCCGCGATCTGCAAAAGCCACAGCAGAGGAAGATAATACTCAACTCTTGGTTTTGGACCATGCAAGGTTTCTCTACCTGGTGGGTCAGCAGCCGGTGTTTGCCCTGAGGATAATGCAAACACTCTGCCAACGAATAAGGGATGGAAACATACTGTATGCGGGATTGCTTGAGAAGACTGCTGGAAAAAACCTGGGGAGTTCAAGATGACCACTTCTGAAAAGAAACCCAATATTGTAGAACTGAAACCAGATATATATCTTATCAGAGCCGGCAGGCCAGGAAGCCATGTTTACCTAATAAAGGGCCAGGAGAAGAACGTACTGATCGACACTGGTATGGCTGCAAATTTCCACAATCTCAAAAAGCGCCTTTCTGAAGTAGGATTGAATCCATGTGACATCCATCTTATCATACTGACACACGAACACTTCGACCACATTGGGGCTACTGCCTTCTTCTTTGAGACGGCTGTTGTAGCCGCACACCGCCTTGCTGCAAATAAGATCGAGCTGCAGGACGAGTTTGTTATCAGTAGCAAGTACTTCGATGTGGCTGCAAAACCGTTTTCTGCCGATATTTGGCTGGAGGAGGGTAACATTATCGATCTGGGTAACTACAGACTTCGCGTTCTACACACCCCGGGTCATTGTTCAGGGTGCATCTCGCTTTATGAACCGGATCATAAATTACTCTTTACAGGAGATACGGTTTTGGCAGGGGGCACTCTATCAGGAATTTTCGCTTCTGGAAGCATCAGTGACTACATGGATTCCGTTCAGCGCCTGAGCGCTCTGAGGATAGAAGAGTTTTATCCGGGTCATGGTAGGATATCAACCAACCCCGAGGAAGATATGCAGAAGGCTGTAAAAGACTCCAGATCACTATTAGAGGAGTCAAAGCTTCTTTTCGAAGCTCTGGATACCAAAGCAACATTTCAGAGTCTTTTTACGGCGGCAAGAAAGACCCCGTCTCCAAAGCGATAAACGGTTCGAGTAACCAAAAGGGGATAAGTATTATATGAAATGCGTAAAATGTGACTTTGATAATCCAGATACGCAGAAATTCTGCGGTGAATGCGGGGCAATCCTAGAAAAGGTCTGTCCCAAGTGCGGTATTGGTAATCCTCCTAAATATAAA
>JAXHTJ010000046.1:0-16137 GCA_034190245.1 Halobacteriota archaeon
TGCGTAACGAGAAAGGCACATCTATTCATGAGACCATGATGACAGTCTTGTCAACATGGAAGCAACGGGGACTCAACAGTTTACAGATGTTGACGATGATGTTGGGTGGGTAGATACGTACTAATAAAGAAATCATTTTTGAGGTTGCCTATTATGAATGTGATGTGGTTAAATTGTGCGTTATTGAGGTGATTGGGGAGTTGAGAAGGGGGATATTGGCGAGTAAGTTTTTTAATGTGACAAAGTCAAGGTAATTGCTTCCGATAAAGGCAATCATCAGGAAATTTTTTCTAGATATCCTTTTCGCTCTGACTTCCCATCACTTTATTCGGCAAAATATATCCCATCGAGTGCCATAAAATTCATTGTATCTTGCAGCGGGATAGAATAAAAATGTAGTGAATTATTTTTTTCAAATAAGTGCAGGTTCAAAAACCGGTTTTATCACCCATCGGCAGTATGCCTTTCATGTCGAAGACCGAATGACTTACGCCTATGGGTTTGAATGATATAAATATAACTATATTCGCTCCTTTACACTTTACAAACCTTTAAATTAAATCATCAAAAGATTGAGTATAAGTATATGAAGGTCGTATCCGTCGTTGGGAGTAAAAATTCAGGAAAAACAACACTTATATCACGCTTGATACCTGTACTGAAGAGACATGGCTCCGTTGGAGTGGTGAAGCACATCCATAGCCAGTTCGACTCTCCTGGAAAGGATACAGAGAAATTTTCAAGTGCAGGAGCTGAAGTTGTAATTGCGGTGACTCCAGAAGAGACTGTGAAGATTGCAAGTGGTGGCGACCTTTTCAGGGCAATTGATGAATTGTCAGATGCGGGAATTGATTTTGCCCTCATTGAAGGCTTCAAAAGCAGTGATATTCCCAAAATAGCGATCGGTGATGTAGCGGCAGAGAATATTCTGAAACGTGTTGATCCGGATGTTGATCCGGAGGAGCTTCTCAATTTAATCTTCGGTTTAGAGGATTATTTTACCTTAAATTCACTCATCTTAAAGGCAAGGTCAGGTCCAAATATTGATAAAGTCGGAGCAATTGGCACCTTCACCGGCATCGTTAGAGGTATCACAGGTGAAACGGTGGTCAAAGCCCTTGACTTTGAGAAGTATGGCGGTGTAGCAGAAGAGAGGATCGGAAGTATCATAGATGACCTCAAAGAAAGGGAAGGTGTTGTGGATGTGCTGATTCACCATAGGTCCGGTTACATAGAGACGGGAAGTGATATAGTCTACGTAGTGGTTGCAGGATCTCACAGGGGAGATGTCTTCTCAGCGCTCTCTCTTGCCATCGAGCGTGTCAAGGAGGAGGTGCCGATATGGAAGAAGGAGATAACTATTGATGGCGATTATTGGGTTCACGATAAAATGATCGGGGAAGACAAGGTAGATAGATAAAAATTGCTGATTATGATGGAAAAGAGACTTCTGCAAAGGAGGGGGGTTGAGTGGTTAGTTGCTGTAAGCGATATACACGGTTGGTACAGGCCACTAGTTGAGCTTTTAGAGAAGGTAGGGATCATTAAGAAGCTCGAGGCAGAAGGAGACGGGGCTTTCAAAGTCGGAGAGGATCACTTCAGATATATAGGAGGCGGGGTTACCATTGTCATTGTTGGCGATTTTGTGGATGTCGACATTGAAGGTAAGAAGGTTATAGACTTGATGGTAAACCTTGAATTAGAGGCTTTGAAGGTGGGAGGGGAGCTGATTGCCCTATCGGGCAATCATGAGAGGGATCTTTTAAAGCTTGAGAGCAGATATTGGGGTCTTATAGATGAGTATCGTGGATGGATTGAAAAGAGGCCCGTGGTGGCGATAGTTAACAACGTTCTATTCGTTCACGGGGGCATTAACAGGAGAGTTCTGGGGGTAATACAGGAGAAGCAAAGAGTAGGTGAAGATTTCATAAGTGCCTTTGCAAGGATACTTGAAGAGGATGAAGACGTCTGTGTGGATGTTACAAATAAGGCGGTTATTCTCAGGGATGATGAGACCTTCAACGATATAATGGAATACACGGGTGTAGATTATATGGTGGTTGGGCATGCAGCCACCAACGGTAAAAGGCGAGCGGAGATCAAGCTTATAGGGCCAAATATTGCCGGAAGACCAAGGTTCTTTAACATAGATACCGATATGGGAGATTGGTTTCAGGGTTACAAAGATCAGAAGAAGAGAAATGGTGGTTTACTCTCATTGAGGTGGACCAAAGAAGGTTTAAAGACAGAATACTTCTATAGAAATTGATAAAAAAACAAGCGAGGTGAGCCCCATCCGACTCACCAGATTTCTCGCCGAAAGCGATATATGACGTTTACTACAACCAGCTCATCTGGGTTGTACCAAACCTTCCCTAAGTTCATAGGAGTGCTTGCATCCCCAACAGCAGAAATAATGGTCCTGACCATCTTTTCCTTTTAGAACATGGGGCTCCCATGGGATCTCTTCTGCTTCACAGGTTTCGCATTTTACCATATTTTTTCCTCCTACAAGCCTCTTATAGTTCTTTTAAGTACTGATTTTTACACTTCGGACATTCCGGTTCCATCTTATACTGGAAGAGTTTATCTCCCTCTCCGGGTGGATTCAACAATAACGAGCAGTTCGGGCACTCGTACTTCGATCCGGGTCTTGTCATAAGTCTATGGATATGCCCTGTTCTACATCCGGGGCAGACCGGAACAACAACAGCCTCTTCTTTAGGTCCTTCCCAATCGCAAGCACTACAATATAGCTTGGCCATATCTATCTACTCCACTGTCCCTTTAGCCGGACAGACAGTTATACATCTAACACACTTCGGGAACTCACCTACGGCACCGTCCCAGTCAAGTATCGTTCTAAGTTTTATGTGCTTGTCCACATACTGTGGAAGCAGCTTCATTGCATTTGGTCTTGCATCAACCCATTCCGGATCCGGTTCATCGACATCAGTTGCCCTGAGAGTCCCGGTAGTAGCCCACAAACATCTGTTTCTGTGGAAGTTATACGGTGGGTAATTTTCTTTTGATATCGCGCTGGTTGGGCATACTTCGACACACTCAAAACATTTTCTGCAAACCTTGTTCACAAGGTTTGGACCATCAGGTTCGAGTGGAGCATCAGTTACAATTGCCCCTAATACTATCTTTGGACCGAACTCAGGAGTTAGGAACGCACCTTGTGTACCTTCTTCACCCAGTCCCCCAAGCGTCGCTATAAGTTTTTGGATGTAGCTGTGGAAGAGACCTCCCAACTTTCCACCCTCTTCATAAGGCTTCCTGGGTGATATGTAGCCGGAACTGTATCCTTTACCTTCAAGGAACTTTATCAATTTTATAGCAATCGAGTCCAAATCCTTCATCATAGCAGAGTGTACAGCACCAAAGGACGTACCATATGTGAACATGTCCTTGTCATCCAGGCCGAAGACACCATTTGGATATCCCAAACAGACCGAAATAACAGCCTGTGCGTCAGGAACATAATTTGTTGGATCAAAGTCCTGTTGTTGTGGTGGATTTTTAAGGTTTTCCACTTCTGCTACACCGATTTTATCAGCACCTATGCTCTTTGCATATTCTATCAGTTCATCTTTCAAATCAGCCATCTAAGACCTCCATTCTACAATACCTACTTACCATCTTTCTTATGGTACTTAAAACTTTTCTAATTTATGTTAATGTATATAAGAAGAGGCGAGTAATGCAACACCCACAGCCCCCATATGCTGAGAATCCTTGGGGACAGTTATATTCGACCCGATCATCTCTTCCAGGGCATTCACCACACCATCAAGCAGTGAAGTCCCCCCGACAAATATGACCGGATGTCTGATCTCTATCTCCTGTAGCTGTTGTTCGTACAATTGCTCTGCAACACTATGGCATCCAGCCGCTGCAACATCATCCCTTGTAGCCCCTTCTGCCAGGGTTGTAACAAGGTGCTGGATCCCGAATACCATGCAATAACTCTCCATCTTCACATTCCTGTAATCGCCGTTCAGAGCGATTCTCCCCATTTCGTCTATCTCCATACCCAGTCTTCGAGAAACGATCTCAAGGAATCTTCCTGAAGATCCGGCACAGGCACCCCCCAGACTGAAACTATCGGAGATACCGTCTCTAACTGTTATCGCTTTGTTGTTCATTCCCCCAATATCAAAAACAGCCGCTTCACCTTCCTGTTTATCAGCGAGAAAGACGGCGCCCTTCGATGCGGAGCTGACCTCCTCAATTACCAGATCTGCTTTGAATTTTTCAGATACGGAAAAACGTCCATAACCTGTAACCCCAATCGTCTGAATATCATCGATACTCATCCCTGCATCTTCCAGTGCCTCGGTGACAGATTTGTCTGCCGATTCCACGACATCTGTTGTGGGCACCCATCCTCTTCCAATGATCTCATTATCTTCCATCACAATCGCATTTGTGGTGGAGGACCCGGAGTCTATGCCAAGCGTTAAACCTTCCTGCTTCTTCCTCAAAAGCAAGCTTTTCATGGAGATTGTCGTTGTGAGGGCATCCATTCTTGCAACCAGCTCGGGAGCCTTTGTCCTCTCCGTGAAAGCGTATGTTATCACAGGTAGATCGGCATTCTTCTGGATATACCTCCTCACCTCATTTCTGATCAAAGCCCCTTCCGCACATCTGAAGCAGGTGGCTATGAAGACCCCATCAGCATCGCTTCTCCCATCTACAATCGATTTAGCTCCAGACAACATCGCCTGAAGCGAATCGCTTCCCGGGAAATATCCAATTTCATGAGATGACCTTGCTATATATTCAAATTCAATATCTGGAAATACGATCTCGGCCCCAACGGATTCTGCTGCCTTGTTTATCTCTGGCTGGATACCAGCGAATTCCGTTCCACACGAGATCTGAGCAATCTTTACCATATAATCTCACCTCAAACCAGATACAATTAAAGCTGCTCCAGTGGCACCTATATGCTGAGAGAGCTTTGGAACGATGACCTCGGATCCCAGAATATCACCCATCGCATGTACCAAACCCTTCACAAGAGATGTCCCACCAACCTCGATTAGTGGCATTCTGACCTCTACCTCCTGGAGCTGTTGCTCGTATACCTGCTCAGCAACACTGTAACATGCAGCAGCAGCAACATCCTCCTTCTTCACTCCTTCGGCCAGTGAAGTGACAAGATCCTGAATACCGAAGACTATACAGTAACTGTTCATCTTTATCTTGCTCGGATCACCAAGCAGGGCAATTTCACCAAGTTCACCGACTTCAATTCCCAGCCTGCGGGAAGACATCTCGAGGAATCTACCGGATGCACCGGCACAGATTCCACCCATGGTGAAACTATCTGGAATCCCATCTCTAACCGTAATTACCTTATTGTCCATCCCACCTATATCGAGGACTGTAGCTTCGCCTTTCTGATGATCGGCCAGATAGACTGCGCCTTTTGAATTGACGCTTATCTCTTCCTGTATCAGATCTGCTGACAGATGTCTACCCACTTCATGCCTACCATACCCTGTGGTACCGATGGCTTCAACATCGCCTCTTTTAACTCCTGCCACCTTCAGGGCATTTTCAAAGGCCTTCTCTGCTGCTTTCACAACTTCTGTCGTCGACTGCCAGTCCGTTCCAATTACCTCATTATCACGCATTATAACGGCGTTTGTCGTCGTTGATCCGGAATCTATTCCAGCAGTCAAACCTTTCTGCTCCTGTAGCTCTAAGAGGTGCCGCCTCTCCACAATTGTAACGAGAGCTTCCATTCTAGTGAGCAGCTCGGTTGCGTTGGTCCTCTCCGTAAAGGAGTACATCACAACGGGCAATTTCGTTTTGGTTTGGATCTCTTTTCTGATCTCGTTTCTAACGAGAGATCCCTCGGCACACCTGAAACAAGAGCAGATAAAAACAGCATCAGCATTAGACTCTCCATCTATAACGGATTTAGTCCGAGCAAGCATCGTCTTCAGCCCGGGACTGCGAACACTGTATCCAAATACGTCTGCAATATTTTCTATTGAATCAATATCAACCTCAGGGAAGAAGATCTCTGCACCCACCCGACTTACCGATTCCTCAATCTCCGGTTGGACTGCAGCGTATTCTGACCCACAGGATATCTGGGCAATCTTTACTGCCATTAAGTGGTCTCCACATTCAACGGTTCTAAAAAGTCCATAATCTTCTTTACCATCTTCTTTGCTTCTTCCCGGTTATAAGGGTAATTCACCTCAATAATTGGTATATCCTTACTCCTGATTAGATACTTCAGGAGATCTGCACTTCTTGCGCATCCGACACAACCAGCCGAGAAAGGGGCATCATGAAGTATGATGGCAGCTTCGGCTTCATCGGCAAGGGGTCCCATAACTCCGAGGCGCCCTCTCACACCCGCAGGTACCTCTATTGCTGCATATCTCAACCCTTCTTTTGGCTCCTTATCAGTTATATTGAGTGGTGGAGAATCGATCTCTGCATCTCTTACTCTCTTTCCTATCTGTTTCATCAAAGCAAGAGGCTCATGTCCTGCTCTTTCTACTAAGTCCGATAGTATCAGGCTATTTGGGGGGAAAATGAAGATTTTCATGCTTCCTCAACAATATTTTTAAGTTCTTCAATGCTTATTCTCTCTCTTTTTTTTCGTTCTATAGATATTTCTTCTTTGTTATCTATTGCGTCCAATGCCACCCTTATTAACGGTAGAAGTTTGAACTCTGCGTCAAGCTGATGAAATCCGGGTCTCGGGCCACCTCGCCTCGTTGCTCTGCATATACGATGATCACCGATGGGAAATCCCCTCACCTTCGAGAATATCCCATTCTTGTCCAGCTCTCGAAGATCACTTACTATACCTTTCAGTATATCTTCTGGGCCCTGTATCAAAGCACCGTAACAAGTATCTTTAACAGTGATTTCATAATTGCGCATTATCGTTCCTTTGAGCACTTCGGGTGTTAACTGCGAGTCGGGAGATAGTACAATAAGCCTAGTTTGATTCTCATTCATTATCTATTTTACCAACAGTTTATACTCTTCCATCTTCTTCATAAACTCTACCATGTCACATTCAACGCAATCTCTTGTAGTGTCATATACCTCTAGTATTGCGTTTATTATATCATCGACGGTGTTTTCGCCGTCTAACAGGCCCAGTACCATGGTACCTGAATCATTGGTTTCGAAGATACAGTCCCTATCATAATCAAAGATTATCATCCCATGCTCACTTGCTCTTGTTATATAGCTTGACTTCTCTTCCTTCTCCAGATTCTTTTTGAGTACCGGTTTGTCATCCATGCCTACCATAAATATACCTCACAAACCTTTTGCCCCTTCCATAACCTTGTTTATACTCTTCCATTCAGTTATCTTTGGACTCTCATATTCTTTCTTCTTTTCATTTTCAGTGCCCATTCACAACACCTCGCTCAGATTTTCAACACCTTTGTCTGTTAGTTTGATAATACTTAAATATAATTGTTTAAAATATGATTAAAAGTAGTTTTCGAAAATCTTCAGAATATTCAGAAGGCTGATTAATTATGATCAATGGTAGCACGATAAATATACATAGTGATAGAGGAGAACTCCTGGCCGAGAATATGCCACTGGACGCGATAAGTCCATATAAAAACAAAGCGATCAGAAAGATTTTACTGAGGTTCAAGCGGACAGGGATAGTTAACTTGAGCAAATTGGAAAATTCACTAAAAACCGGAGAAGTGGGTGGGATGATCGGCATAGGTTCAGAGTGCCAAGTGCTCGGGAGGGAGTTGGACCTACCGATTACAAAAAAGATGGACGAAATAGCCGAAGAAGTTAAGAAGATGATACAGGTAACACCTGATGACGATACACAGGTTGATATAATCGACAAGCTGCTCGTGATTCAGCTTCCAAGTAGTTGTGTTAATCTGGCAACAGATCATTCACAGGCTTACCTGATTTCTGGCACGGCTGTTGCATATGCACTGATCAAGATATTTGATCTGGGGATCTTTGATGGGGTTGACATGATCAAGTCGGCTCTACTTGGTAGATACCCTCAGACTACATCCCCCACTGGATGTGTTTCTGCCCTTTTGAGCTTTCCGACCACACTTGAAGGTACAGGAAATGCATTCAGAAGCGTATCCGTAAATGACGTTGTCGCTCTCACTAATAAGAGAACATTTGATGCAGCCGCACTTGGAGCAGTGCTGGAACACACAGCAGCATTTGAGTGTGGAGACGCCCTAGGCCCCTACAAAAGGTTCCATCTGCTTGGACTGGGATACCAGGGCCTCAATGCGAACAATATGGTTTATGAGTTGATAAGAGACACCGGGAAGAATGGTAAGCTTGGTGATATAATCGACGAAGTTATAAGAAGGGCCATCGGGGATAAAGTGATATATGTTAAGAAGACCCTTCCATCAGGGTTCAATATATATGCAGCTAATGACGTGCCGCTATGGAATGCTTATGCTGCCGCCGGCCAGATGGCTGCCGCCATCCAGAATGCCGGAGTGTCAAGGGCGATTCAGGGTGCTCCTTCGGCGATGCTCTTCTACAACGATCTCTTGGTCCTGAGAACCAGCCTGCCAAGTGTAGATTTTGGTAGGGCGCATGGTGCTGCAACGAACACCGAATGGTTAACGCACTCAATATACGGTGGAGGAGGCCCGGGAGTATTCAAGGGAGAGTACATAGCACTTAAGGGTTCGAAAGGCTTTGTATTCCCTTGCTTATGTGCGGCAATGTGTCTTGATGCAGGGACCCAGAGCTTCTCCCCCGAGATGACCTCTGAAAATAGATTCAAATTACGAGGCATAATGCCGGAATTGCAAAGCCCGCTTGAGAAGATAGCTGAGGCGGCTAAGAAATGAAAATTTAAGGTGACGGCTATGGAAAAACCAGAAAAGAGAGGATTGGGTTATAAAAATATGACCGAAGGTCTGAAAAAGATGTACAATCTCGAAAAGACGAGTGACCTCACCAAAAAGAACACAACCTTTTACGACTTCGGTGGATGGAAGCAATCGAAGAGGAAGAGCGAATTCGTCAAATATGCTCACGAAATAGCTAGGGAGAGGGGCCTACCAGGATATCAGGGCGACAGGCAAGATCTTGGTGTGCCTTTAGGACAGAGATATCTGGCGCCATTGAAACTCGTAGATGAAGATGCATTCGGAGAGATTGACGATTTTCATGACATAAATAATGCAGCAATACAACAGGCTCTTGATGATATCAAAAGAACCTCAATTGTGGGTATTGATATGGCACATCGTGTGCTCGAGCAGAGGATAGGGGTAACCGTAACTCCAGAGACGATAAATCACTATTTAGAGTGCAAAAATCATTCTATCGCAGGGGGTGCTCTTGCCCAGGAGCATATGGCAGAGATTCATCCCGGGATGACAAAGGATGCCTATACAAAACTAATAATTGGTAACGAAGAGTTGGCAGACCAGGTAGATCGGAGATTTCTGATAAGTATTAGAGACGAGTTCCCGGAATGGCAGGCTGAAAAACTGACCGACGCGATAGGAGACCACATATTTCAGGTCTCGAGAATACCAACTATCGCTGTCAGGATAGCAGATGGTGGAATTACCAATAGATGGGACAATACATCGACATCACTTGGACTTGTAACAGCCTACAATCTCGGAGGCGGATACTCGGCAGTATCTGACCTTGTACTCGTTGCAAAGCATCTCCAGACGGTCCAGATAGGTACTCTGACATGGCCCAGACGGGCAAGAGCCCCGAATGAACCGGGTGGCGTTCCAGTCGGATACATGGGCGATATCTGTCAAACTCCTGTTCATGATGAGAAGGACATATTGAGGTATGTTTTTGATGCATCGGCACTCGGTGCAATGTACTATGAGTTGTTGTGGTTCGGTGGATACATGGCGGGTGGCATAGGTCCAACGACTGCGATAGCAAATGCATTTACCGATATCGGCGGGATGGAAGGGATCGGAACAAACTTCCTCACGAACTGGATAAAGAGGAAATATGGCGGTCTGGCATCGGCAAAGCCATCCTTCGATGTGATCAGAGAGCTTAGCCACATGGTAACCTTCATGTTTATGGAGGGCCTGGATAGGTTCCCGGTTATGATGGAGCATCTATGGGGTGGGGCTGTCAGACAGGCGGCTGTTGCCATCGGATCGGCGATGATAGTTGGTCTTGCTACCGGAAATTCACTTGCAAGCGTAATTGCATCGAATTATTCATTCTGCCATCTGATGAAAGAATCATGGGGCCGTGGTGGTTTTGGTGCGGCTGACGCACTGGAATATGTTATGATGGGTAACGCCGCATCGCTGCGTCCTGAAGAAGGGAATCTACCGGAGCTGAGAGGGCCGAATATGAGCATGATCTCACTGCCCGGTCACATAGATTCGTCAGTGGTAGGATGTGCTGCAGCTCACGCCGCAAGGGGTGATGCATGGGTATTGAGTCCTGTTATAAAGGTGGCATTTGCAGATCCGAATCTGGCTTTCGATTTTAAAAACATAAGGCGCGAGGTCACGAAAGGTGTTCTGAAAGAGTTCATGCCAGAAGGTGATAGGGACCTTATAAAGCCGGCAAGATAAGAATCAAGCAAGGTTTAATCCCCCAATCATCAAGTAATCTATGAATAATCATATTTAGTTAGGAGCCCTTCCGTTTTATTCAACCTTTTTAAAGAGGTTGCCATCCGAAAACTATATACAGACATAGGAGAACCAGAAAAAGAGAACTGATGATAACTAAAATTTGTGATATTCTGGGAATCGATAACCCTATAATTCAAGGCGCAATGGCATGGATCGGAACCGCCGAACTTGCATCAGCCGCTTCGAATGCGGGCGGTCTTGGAATAATCCATCCTTTCACCGAGAGGGGGCTTGATAAGGAGATAGAGATTGCGAGGGAGATGACAAAAAAGCCCTTCGGCGTGAATATTCCGATACTCAGCCCGGGTGCAAAGAAAGTTGTAAGTACGGTGATAGATGAAGGAGTCGGAGTGGTCACTGCTTCCGTGGGCGATCCTATGAAATATACGGGGAAGCTACAGGATGAAGGCGTCTCTGTAATTCAAGTTGTAACCAACTTAAAGCATGCAATGAGGGCAGGAGAGGCGAAAGTGGATGCAGTAGTTGCTCAGGGCATCGAAGCTGGAGGTCATCCAGGCTCTGATGAGATAACGACCCTAACGCTTGTCCCGCAGGTTGTAGATGCACTCGATATACCCGTAATCGCTGCTGGGGGGATATGTGATTCCAGGGGGTTTGCTGCTGCTCTTATGCTCGGGGCAGAAGGCGTCCAGATAGGAACGAGATTCATAGTTACTAAAGAGTGTGTAGCACACCAAGATTTCAAGCAGGCGATCTTGAATGCAGAGAGTTCGGATACTACCGTGATAGGTAGGGGAATATTTCCTTCAAGGGTGATAAGAAATGAATTCTCTAGCAGGCTTGAAGAGATGGAAGAGAATAAGAAGTCAAAGGAGATGATAACCGAGATTGAACGGGCCAAGGGGGCGATGCTCAAGGGTGATCTTGTTGAAGGGTCAATGTGGTGCGGTCAATCTGCGGGATTGATAGGTGAAGTGCGAAGCGTTGAAGAGGTTATAGATGAGATTATAAGTGGTGCGGAGAGGATACTTTCGAGATACCGGGGGTGAAACACTGCCTGAGAATATGTATGATGTTATTATAATTGGAACTGGTCCGGCGGGTCTTACGGCAGGATTATACTGTGGTAGAGCCGATCTCTTAACACTTGTACTGGGTGAGATGTTTGACACTCAGGTGGCAAAGACGGACCTTATAGAGAATTATCCGGGTTTTCCAGAAGGAATCTCCGGTATGGACCTTGTAACAAAGATGAATGATCAGGCCAGGATATATGGTGTTGAAACAGTTAGTCAGATGGTGAAGAAGGTCGAGAAGGTAGATGGTGGATTTAAGGTTATAACAGGTGAAGGTGAATATCTTGGTCTATCACTTATTATATGCACCGGTGCAAGCTATAGGAAATTAGGAATTAGGGGAGAAGAAGAGTTTTTGAATAGGGGCGTCTCATATTGTGCTACCTGTGACGGGCCGCTCTTCAGGGACAAGGATTTAGCAGTGGTTGGAGGCGGTAATACAGCGGTAGGGGAGGCGATGTTTCTTACCAAATTTGCGAAGAGTGTCAGTTTAATTCACAGACGTGACAGGCTGCGTGCTGATAAGATACTGCAGAAGCGGGCCTTATCCAGTAAGAAGATAGATCCTGTCTGGGATTCGGTAGTTACTGAGATAGTAGGAGATGAGATGGTAGAGGGAGTGAGACTCAAGAATGTGAAGACAGGAGAAGAGAGGGATCTTGATTGCCAGGGTGTATTCATTCTTGTGGGGATCACGCCCAGAACAGAATTCCTGGATGGTTTTGTGGATACAGATGGCGGTTATATCGTTGTCGACAGAGATATGAAGACATCAGTTGATGGAATCTATGCCTGCGGAGATGTTATAAAAAAGGATCTGCGTCAGGTTGTTAATGCCTGTGGTGAGGGAGCAGACGCCGCTTTTGATGCACAGCATTATGTTGAAGAGTTGAAGGGAGTTGCATATAAGTAATGGCGATAGTAGAAGTGAGCATCGTCCCATTGTGTACAAAGTCGCCCTCACTCAGTCGTTATGTGGCTGATACTTTGAAGGTACTTTCGGAAGATGAAGATCTGAGATTCGAGCTTACGCCCATGGGAACGATCATCGAGGGCGACCTTGAGAGGATACTTGGGGCGGTGAAGAGGATGCATGAGACTGTATTCAGTGAAGAGGTTAGAAGGGTTGTAACGACGATCAAGATCGATGACAGGCGTGACAAAAGCGCGACCATGGAGAGGAAGGTAAAGTCTGTGCAGGATAAACTGGCGGGAGACTGATCCGGGAAGATCGGATGAAGATTCCAAGATTGATACTTGCAGGATCCGGAAGCGCAATTGGAAAGACGACGATTTCAAGTGGAATCATGCATGCCCTTGTTAAGAGAGGTTACGATGTGCAACCTTTCAAGGTGGGTCCGGATTACATAGATCCCGGGTATCACACGAGTGCCACAGGAAATTTCTCACGAAATCTGGACAGCTTTCTCATGGATGAGGATACGATAGCCGAGATATTCACAAGAAATGTCCGGGATATCTCGATAATAGAGGGTGTTCGAGGGCTGTATGAGGGTATATCTGTAGAGGATGAGATCGGAAGCACTGCCCACATATCCAAGATACTCAGATCACCCGTGATACTCATCGTAAACGTCAAGAGCATAACGAAGAGTGCGGCTGCAATAGTGCTGGGATTTAAGGAGCTTGATCCTGAAATAAATATAGCGGGAGTTATTGTAAACAACGTCAGAAACAGGTCTCACAAGGATAAGGTCACATCGGCCATAGAGAATCTGGGTGTTGAAGTCCTTGGTGCCATTCCGGTGGATGAGCGTATGAAGATTTCACACAGGCACCTTGGCCTCTATCTGCCGCATGAGGATGAGAATCTGTCAGATACACTCAAAAATCTGAGGGATGTTGTAGAGGAGAACGTGGATCTGGACAGGATGATCGAGATAGCAGACTCGGCGGAAGATCTTCCGCAAGTAGAGGAGAATATCTTCAAAAAGAGGAATGAGGATAGACTTAATGTAGCTATAGCATATGATAAAGCCTTCAATTTTTATTATTCGGACTCTCTGGACCTTCTGAGGTTACACGGATGCAATCTCAAGTTCTTCAGTCCATTACAGGACAAAAGCCTACCCGAGGATATAGACGGCTTGTACCTTGGAGGGGGATATCCAGAAGTATTCGCAGAGGAGTTATCTAATAACAAGAGCATAATGAGAGAGATCTACAAATTGGCAGGCGATGGGATGCCCGTATATGCAGAGTGCGGTGGTCTCGTCTACCTCTCAAAGAGCTTCAAAGACAGTCAGTTGGTGGGCTTTCTACCGTGCGCGATAAAGATGGCAGGAAGGCATATAAGCTTCACAATATGCAGAACCGTTAGAGCTTCCATAGTTGGAGATAAAAACAGGACTTTAAAGGGACATGAATTCCATTATACGACACTGGAGGAGATACCAGACGATATGTCTTTTGGGTACGAGATGCTCAGGGGTGATGGAATCGATACCAAACGTGATGGGATAATCCAGAACAACACTTTTGCATCTTATACGCACCTTCATTTTGCCTCAAACGGCCGCGTTGTTGAGAGTCTTGTGAAGTCTTTTGAGGAGTACGGAAGGATTTGATCAGAAGAGATGAGAGGAGATTGATGTGGTTGGAAATAACGTAAAGATAGAAATAATTATTGAGATAGCAGAAGGAGTCATGGATGCTGTGGCGGATTGTATATCCACGCAGGACTTTGCCGAGATTGTAAAATACAGACCGACGGGTATAACGCGTAGAGTTGACTTGGTTGCAGAAGAAGCACTTGAGACTGAGCTCATAGAATATGGTATATGCGCCAGAGTCGTCTCAGAAGAGCTGGGCGAAAGGATAATTCCGGCAGATAAAGAACCGATATGCACACTCGTCTTTGATCCTGTGGACGGTTCCACAAATGCAATATCTGGCATCCCTTTCTTCTGTACCTCTATTGCATATTCGCCCAAGATAAAGGATGTTGCATTCGAAGACATAGAGATTGGTGTTGTGAGGACCACAACAAAAAAGACGTATCATGCGATAAAAGGTGAGGGCGCATATCTAAATGGGGAGAAGCTCATACCGAAGAAGAATCCATCTACAAAACCTGTGCTATGCGTTTATACATACGGTGTCCCCGAGGTTCCACAGGGTGCAATAGAGCTCAAGAAGGATATCATCGTCAGGGTGTTTGGATCTATAGCAATGGAGATATGCCTGGTGGCTGAGGGTGTAGTCGATGGCGTAGTCGACGTGAGGAACCTCATAAACGGATACGATATTCTGGCTTCGATGTTGATCTTAAAAGAGGTGGGTGGCAGACTGACCGATCAGAGTGGGAGAGATCTAAACGAGGATGTGAGCGCAACCAACCTCTGCATCGTTGCAACCTTAGACCCTGAGATGCATAAGAGAGTGCTGGATAAGCTTTCGAAGTAGTAAGGGATAGGAATAAAAAAATGTGAAAAAGGGGAAAAAGAAAACATATGAACCACATAATGTTTATGTGGTACAAGACGCTTGATTGGGGTTTTCCTCCCTATTTCTTGTGTATCTTGATCTGATTAACACCGATTTCATTTTATTATTACAACATTTTATCCCGCATTTCATTTATTTATTTTCATCTTTGAACCAGATAGCCCCACTGTATCTCCAAAGAGACCTCCGTCTATCGTGTTCTTAGGCCCTGATATATCAATCTCTCCCTTTGGTGCATAGATGGCGCCAATAAGAGTGTGTTTGCTTCCTGAAATCCTGACATCTTGGATCTTGTGCCATTGGATAAGAACAGGAGGTCATCTGAATACGAACTGCAGTCAGACTTTGAGCCACTAAACTAATATCGATCTTTCCTTCAGCCACTATTGTAAATACTCCACTGAGCTTACTTCCACCCAGCTTAACATTCTCTGTGACTTAATATAAGCCATCAAACACCTCTTTGGAACCAGAGACGTGGAGATCGCCATCAATGAAGTGATATTTACCTTCAGCCTGTGCTGACGTGCCTTCTGATCCTCCTGGTTTGTAATCGGCAATGGTATATTGAACTGGAATTGGTTTTGGTGAAACTTGAATTGGGGAGGATACGTATTTTTTTCCTACCTGAAACCTCGAAAGTAGATACGTAGGAAGGGGTTCCTATAATTTTGTTGGAAGAGCCACTGATCTTGATGCCGTCGTTTGAATGGACCTTACTATCTATGACTGTCTTACTGCCTGACCACTTTACCGCTTCAGATTCCGTTGTGCTATTTGCCCAGATTCCGTATTTTATTGAGGGGCTTTCGTCGTCTCCAATAGAAACAACCGGAGTCATCATCGAGCTTAAGAGAAGGAGTATTATAGTACAAGACTCATATATCTTCAACCAATTTTAGCTTATGCAAGGGGATGAGATAGAACTTATAGATGCAAAGTTAAGAGAGGAAAAGGATCCAAAGGTGCGACATAGACTAAGA
>JAXHTJ010000047.1:0-15910 GCA_034190245.1 Halobacteriota archaeon
GATGGGTTTTAAATTCCCCGGTGGGATTCTTCGCTCACTGGAGAAAATGGTGCTTCGCCTACGGTCGGTATATTCAAATGCCGGGCTACATCGTAATCTGTATCAAGGACACCGATCACTCCGGCAGTCACATTGTATCCTTGATCTACCAGGAGGTGCATCAATTTAGACCCGGAACCGCCGCCACAAATAAGGTGGATGGGTTATGTCAGACGATGATCTCTTCGCTCTCTTTGATAGCATGGTGACATAAAGGGATTTCGTCACAGGATGCCGCTTGACAGAGACATTTGTTCTGAAGACCTCCCCACAACCAGAAAACGATCTGATGCAGGTTTTCATCCGATGCATACATCAGAAGCGAGGTTATAGCAGATAGAAATAAACTGACAGCTATTCCCGAAAGTAGCAGTGTATCCACCGGAAGTTTTCCACCGACTTTTGATATGTTATAAACGAGAAAGACAGCGGCACTTGCCCCTAAAAATGCCAGCACGGGAATGGCATAATCGGATACCATATCCATTGTAAATGCGGGAGCGGCCCCAACAGTGGCGCCGGATGAGATACCGAGTATATATGGATCTGCCATCGGATTCTTGAATAATCCCTGCATCGTTGCTCCGGCAACGGAGAGGGCGGCCCCCACCAGTATTCCCAAACATATTCTCTGCAGCCTCATCTGAAATATTATTGTTTCATACGTTTGAAGGAGACCTCATCCAAGAAAGATTTCTATTGTCTCAGTTGGCAGTATATAAACAGGACCTATTGCCATCGTAAGTATGATGCTCAATCCCAATAGCACCATCAAACTGATAATGATCGATTTTAAGTGAGTGGTTACCATATTGCACCTTTTTTAGAGTGGTGGCGAGTGTCCGCAGATATAGCAGTGAGCTTTGGGCAGGTCAATTGCCGCATTACAGAATGGGCAGATCTCTCCTTCTCCTGCTTTAGGAATATCTCCCACAACATCTTTATATATCTCATAGAAGAATAGATGCTCCTTATTTATGAACTTCATATCATACTCCTCTATCTTCCTCTTAAAATCATCATCTGAAATCCTTGATCGGATGGTCTCTCGAAGCCCAAAGAATCCTGAACCCAGCTCTATCGGCGCTTTATCCCTCCAGATTATATCCGGAATATCATCTTCGAATGCTCTTCGCAGAACCCATTTCCCGTACTTTTTATCTCCCACCTTCTTAATCTTCAAGCTCAAATCGACCTCAAGTGCGAACTTGACAACCTCCCTGCAGACAAAAGGCTGTTTTATCTCAACTCCGATTTCCCTTCCCAATATATTTGATGAGAACTGCATCGTCCTGGAAAGATTTCTGATGTACTTTTTCAGATCATCAGGATCAAGCTCATGCATGAAAGAGTAGCCAGCAAATAGCTCATCCGCTCCATCACCTGTCATAATGCTCTTAACTTTGCACATCCTTGCTTCTTTTAAACCCAGGTAGATTGCCAGATCATTGGGAATTGCAGGGTCGAATGTTTTTAGAATCTTTATTACCTCAGGGATCTCTCTTAGCGCTTCATCCTCTGTCACTCTGATTATATGGTGCTCATAATCGAAGATCTCGGCTACCTTTTTGGAATAATACAGATCAGGAGCGTCACCCAATACTACAGTAAAGGCTTCTTCAACGGATGAAACAACCGCAATAGAACTTGTATCTATCCCACCGGAGAGGAGTATCGCATCTGCTGGATCTCTCTCTACTGCATCTCTAAGTAATTCTTTAAGATGATGGCATATCTCTCTCAACTAACTCCTCCCACATGAACCTCCTCTTGAACCTCTCAAGTATTAGTATGGTCTTCATGCCGAACAGTCCCAGAAGGATGAAATTTCCGATCGAATGGGCTGTATCGGTCCAAAGACTGCTTATCTGAACCAAAATGAATGATTCGAGAGTGAGTGGATAGATGAAATAAGTCCAGAACCACAGGTTCATTATTACACCAAAAATGTACCCGCAGATAAGTCCGAATATCAGGATCGATCTGAATTTAGGATTTGGCCTGACAATTCTCAGTAGGCCTGAAAGAAATCCTATCAATCCCCATGAAAGCATCTGAAACAAAGTCCATGGACCATGTCCAAGGAAGAGATTGGAGATTAGCGGAGTTATGCATCCTACCATGAAACCAGCGATCGGGCCATATACAAATCCCGAACAGATGATTATAAAAGTGCACGGCTGTACGCCTGGAATAGCGACAAAAGGAACTCTGATGACGGAGGAAATCGTTCCTAGCATCGAGATTAGTGCGATATTCTTTGAACTCATCTTCTGAGATTCAAACCCAATAAAAAAGGCTATTAGAAGTATAGCAATCAGGATGGTTATAAAAAGACCCAGAAATTCTATCATAGGACGCCCAGAGCTTCTTCAACGGTAAGTATGAAAGGAAGATCAAAAGCTTGCATGAGTCTATTTATCTGCGGTGAGAATAGCAGAGCAGATGACAGAACCTCTCTTGTAGGGCCATCAACGACAATTCCCCCATCACTTAATAGGAGCACTCTGTCCGCATATTTGGCAACAAGCTCGACATCATGTGTGATAAGAACTACGGCATTACCATCACTTCTGTATTCATCCATAAACTTACAAAGCATCCTCTTCAGCCCCTGTTCCATTCCTCTTGTAGGCTCGTCTAAAATCAGGATCTTTGGTTGCGAGACAATTATGGAAGCAAGAGCAACCCTCTCTTTTTCTCCTCCGCTAAGAAAGCGAGGATATTCATTCATATATCTGGTAAGATCGAATCTTTCAATCACTTCATCGGCTCTCTTCTTTTCATCAATTCCAAGGGTCTTTAATGTGAAGAGTATCTCATCTTTCACAGTGTCTGCGAAGAGATGGTTGTTCGGGTTCTGGAATAGATACCCAACCGTTCTGGCAAGTTCTGCAACAGTTGCCTTTTTTGTGTTTACCCCGCAGATTGTAACATCGCCTTTCGCCGGTTTTAGTAAACCGTTGAAATGTTTTGCAAGTGTAGTCTTACCGGACCCATTTCTACCCATTATTGCGACGAACTCACCTTCCGATATGCTCAAATTCACACCAGCAAGAGCAGGGATATCGCCATAAGCATGTGATAGGTCTTTTACCTTAACTATCTCATTTCCATAAATCTTCTCATCTTTTAAGACAAATTTAGACGCATCTGCATCTTTAAATAACTCTTTAAGTATAATTCTTCCTTCCTTTACACTGAGGGGTGTTTTATCAATCTTCAGTCCCCTTGCGAGCTCTATTATCGGTGGAAGACCGATACCAATTGGGGGTATACCATCCGTTAAAACCTCCCCTGGATCTCCATCAATACAGATCCTACCACCATTCATGATTATCAACCTATCCACCCAGTGAATCACCCGCTCCATCCTGTGTTCGACCAGTATAACGGTGAGTCCAAGCTCGTCGTTCAATCTTTGCACAAGCGAAAGTACCTCTTCTGTACCCTTTGGATCGAGCTGTGATGTTGGCTCATCCAGTATCAGTATTTTGGGGTGTAGTGCAAGGACTGATGCAATTGCTACCTTCTGTTTCTCGCCTCCGGATAGCTCTGTTGGGTGCCTCTTACGCAGACTGCATATACCCGCAGCATCAAATGATTCCTCTATTCTCTTTAGGATCAATTCTTCTGGAAAGCCAAGGTTCTCAAGGCCAAAGGCTATCTCCCGCTCTACAGAGCTCATAACAAGCTGGTTCTCTGGATCCTGATAGACCATACCGACTGTACGAGCTATCTCATTTGTTTCAGCTTGCAGGACATTTGCGCCTTGAACAATAATCCTTCCTCTTATTTTTCCACCATAGAAATGCGGAATCAATCCATTCAGGCACCTACAAAGACTGGATTTACCGCTTCCAGAAGGCCCTGTTATAAGCAGAAACTCTCCGTCTTTTACATCAAGATTTATCTCTTCTAACGCTGGTTTCTCACTATCGGCGTAAAAAAAGGTCAGGTTATCGATCTCTATCATTCATCCTCCATATCCATGTAATCTTAAAAAAAATCCAAAAAATAGTGGAATAAGGCAAATGATTGATATTAGATAATCAATTTTATCCATTCTTCTGATGTTATAGAAGGTTCTCTTTCCTGAACCAAATGCTCTGGACTCCATCGCCTCGGCAACTTGCACCGACCTATCAAGCGAATTGCATAGCAGAGGTATTGCAACCTCCATTCTATTCTTTATCCCCTCGGTAAAGCCTCCTTTATCGATCTCCAGTCCCCTCGACCTCAAGGCGTCTGTTATCGCCTCCATATCATCGATCAGGGTTGGAAAGAATCTCGTCGAGAGCGATGTCACAAGAACAGACCTGTAGGGCAGTCCCATCCTTATCATCGCTGACATCAGATCATCCGGGTGGATGGTGAATGTAAGAATTGCAAAGGCAGATACTACGCTGAGAAGGCGAATACTCATAGCAATCGAGAATAATACACCTTCCATTGTTGGCCTGAAGATCAGGTTTATTATGACGAGTACCAGGCACAACCATAGAGCAATTTTTATCATGGATGCCCATTCTCTTATTATCTTTGCAATAAAAACGATCGATAGCGAGATTATAAATGGAAAGAGAAGATATAACGGATCTTTGAATATCAAACTGAGTATAACTATCGAGAATACCAATATAAGATTACATAGAGGATTTAATCTATGAACTTGTGTATCTCTATCCTTATATCTATAATCCACTGCTCTCATGATGCCGGAACCTTTAGTATCCCATCTTCAATTATCACTACAGCAAATGAATATCTTATACTATCTTGATCCTTAGTAAGAGCATCTATACCTTCCCTTATCCTCTCCTCTTCTCCACATATCATCCAGACAACATTCTCGCAGGCCGATGTTCCCTTGGGGTTCCATGGATTCTGCGTTGCCTGGATGACAGCCCCATCTTTATATCTCCCATCAATTTCTCCTTTTGAATTGAGCACAACCATCTCCCCATCTTCAAAGTAGACATAAAAACCGAGCCTCTTATATATGTCATTGAGTCTAGATATGGGCTCAAAACCGGGTCTACCGATAAGAATCAGGTTATATCTTCCCAGATCCGCATCTGATATAACCTCCTCAGAAGAGACATCAATTCCGAGATCCTCCATCTTCTCTTTTAATGAAGATGCATCATCTTCAAACCCCTCATCATAAACGATGATTGATTCTTGCACAGAACCACGGTAACCATGTAAAAAGGGTTCGGGAAAATCACCTATTATAGCAGGGATGCGCATATGTAATTCCCAACCATGAAGATCAAAATGCAGAAGATCTCCATCATGAATAGCATAATCATTGGCCCCAACATCTGCCGAGATACCGTTGACATAAAAGAACCAGTCATTCTTTATTTCCGGGTACTCCGAGTGATGATCGTTTATCGCATCTATGAATCCACCATCCTCATCGACATCCGCAACCCCATTTAACGCATCCATCGCATCCGATCCATCAGCAGCTCCACTGAAGATCTGGTCTTTTCCGAAGTCTTTTGTTATGATTATGGTGGTGGACGTTTCCAATGGCTGATCTGTGCAACCACATGTGGCAGTTAAGATGAGTAAAGCTACAAGAATAAATGCCCGACTCTTCATCTCTTTCTCGTCCTTTTGTAAATTACATATGTTATAACCAGAACAGATACAACCGCAACAGAGATTGAGATAAATGAGATTGAGATTGGCGATTCTATGTGAAGTGGTACTTTTATGCCGCTACTGACCCCAAGATTTTGCGACGACGGGGAAGATACCACGAAGACGTATAGATCCTCTTCTCTTGGAATAATCAAGGGAAAGACCGAGATGTTTACAGCTTTATACGAACCTGGGATCAAGGAGAAGTGATCGGTCTCAATTCTAATCAGATCAGTATATCCCTCATCTACATATACCATATATTCAGATTCTACCTCTCCAGTATTTATGACATATAAAACGCTAGATCTATCTCCAAAATCAAAGTTCAGTTCTGCCGGATTAACTCCAACCCCGGTTGCCGACACGGTGGGTACAAAAATAAAGAATAGAAGGAGAAGGGGAAGAATTTTATTCATGCAAGCTCTGCCCAGAATGTCAGTGTTCCAGCTCCACCTACGCCAATATAGTCTTCAGGAACGTTTAGCCTTGCATCTGTCACATCCGACTCGCCGCCTTCAATCTCCGTGGTAAATGAACTCCAAATCTCCCTATCCAGTTCCAGCCCATCCACGAAGAGATCATTTGCATCATCAGTCACATTTGCAGTCACCTCTATCTGTAAAGCGCCGTTGTTCTCGATGGTTATCTCTTGCTCACCGCTCGTCTCACCAGGTGCAAGCTCGCCAAAGTCTAAGCTCGAAGGACTTAAACTGATGGATATGGATGGTATGATTCTTGCGTAAAGACTGACCTGCGCTGTTGAACCTTCTCCAATAACTTCAACCTCTATTTTGTCGCTTCTCACGTATCCTTCTTTTTCTGCCCACAGCTCATATCTTCTTGGAAGTACTATCGAGGCCATCGCCTCACCATCTTCATCAGTAAGGTATTCATTGCTATCAGCATATACGGTAGCACCTTCCAGGGCATACCAATCTGACTCGGTGTCATTGTAATACTCAACTATAATTGTGAACTCTTCACTTGCGTTCACTCTTGTCTTTTCTGATGATATTCTTAAAGGAGATTCACCCCATACACCATAGGACCAGAGGACTTCTTTATTTGCATCGTCCAATTCGAAATCTGATGCCCCAACCATGGGCGAGATGTAATCCACCCTGTATAACCATCCATACATACCGGAAGATTCTTCTCCTGATACTGATTCTATATAGAGAAAGCCGTATTCGTCAGTTACATAATAATCAAAACCGCCTGATTCTGCTGCTTCATCTAGTGCTCCAAGTGCGCTTGGATAATCTATTTCATATACATTTCCGCTGTTGTCTGCTATGATTGTGGATTTGTCGAAGGTTACCTCACCACTCCATATGGTTTCGTCTTTACCTTCTATTCTCACCTGCCCAGTCCATGCTTCTTCTCCACCCTCGTATATCTTTACGGGATATGATTGACCAAGAAGTGTGACCAGAGCAAGCGATGTCATCCATTCAGGTCTTGAACTTGTTTCCTCTGTCCAGTTAAAAGATCCGTCTGGCTGCTTGAGGCCTATCAGATGACCAACAGGGTCATTTCCGCTCTTCTCCCAGTCAGTGGGGTCTTCTCCGCATGCAACTATTGCACCGATTGCAAAAGCATCTGATGCCGTATTAGTTTCACCACCGGCGTACTCAGGAAAACCACCATCGTTATCCTGCATACTACTCAGGTAATCGAGAGCATCTGAAATCACTTCAGAACCCGGATCTTCCCCTGCTGCAATAAGTGCCATTATAACCGCTGCGGTATCGTCGACTGTACTCTCTCCACCCACATCGAAGCGCCATCCACCATCACCGTTCTGGTTATCCTTTATAAAGGTCACTGAATCGTTTATAATCTCGTCATCCTCGGATACCCCTGCAGAGATCAGCGAGATTATGCCCCAGGAATCATCGTTTAAGAGGGTTGGCTCATCTATCTGATCTCCATCATGGAACTCCTCTACTTTCTCCACGTAATCAATTCCACCAAAGTCCCTTGGATCCTCTCCACAGGCGACAATCGCAAGCAACTGCCTCTCCCAATCGGTAGCCTCATCATCGTCAAGCTGATCAGAATTATCTCTCAGATAATCAACGATAGAATCCCCTCCAGCATCCCAATCATTGGGGTCTTCACCGGCAGCAGCTATTGCCATTATCACCCATGCAGAAGTTGCAAAACCCCCGATGTTACCATCTGTCTCCTGCTCTCCCCTCAGATAATCAAGCGCATCGTCTATCTCTTCGTCTCCAACATTGTATGGGTATGCCATCGCTGGTATTGCCAGAGTGCTTAAAAGCAAAATTATTGAAACAATTGTTGCTACTTTTTTTACCATTTACACCACCTAATCAATTTTTTTTGATTATAATCAAATATAATTGATTAATTATAAAATTTTTGGTTTGGTCATATTATGGACCAGTCTGTTTTATATCGCAGATTTAAATAGCTCTGAAAGAGATTACATAATGATGGAAATATCTGTTGAGAGTGAATTTGAGGATCCCGAGTTCATCTATCTGAAGAAGGCAGATAACATATGTAAAAGACATGTCTATGATTATAAGAGGTGTATTGGATGTGGCATCTGTGCAGATATCTGTCCTTCGGATGCAATTGAGCTTGGACCGATACCGGAGATAGCAACCGGACTTGACGCTCCTCCCGTGATGATAGATCAGGATTCCTGCTCTTTTTGCGGAATGTGTGCTGCTTTCTGCCCTGTTGGGGCAATGAAGATGTACTTCGATGAAGAGGATTTTTTGGAGCTTGAGGATTATCCCCATCTCTATTCTAAAATTTCTGTGAATGAGAACTGCCTTCCTTGCGTTCTATGTGAGAAGGTCTGTCCCCAGGAGGCAATCAGATTAAACCTCGAAATACCGAAGAAGAAGGAGATTGCACCTCTAAAGGAGGGTGTGGAAGGCAGTATAAAAATTGACATGGATAAGTGCAACTTCTGTGGCATCTGCGCAGGGTTCTGTGAAGCTTTCATACTGATTGAACGGGAGTTCACATCTGAGGATCTTGAGCCATTTGAAGACCTTCTGATTGATGAGAAGAAGTGTGATTACTGCAAGATCTGTGAGTATATCTGCCCGGAAGATGCGATAATTGTTAAGAGCGAGGAGCCTGTTGAAGAGAGCTTTGAGATCAAAGGTGATATCGATATCGACGAAGAAAAGTGTGTGAAATGCGGGTCATGCGCCCTTATCTGCCCATATGATGCGGTTGAATTGGAAAAACCGCTTTCTGGCAGTATAGAGATCGTCGAGAGAAACTTACACAGGTGCGATCCACAGGGCTGTCAGGCCTGTATAAAGATATGTCCTGGAAGGGCGTGGTACATACCAAAATCTACCGACGAAAAGATCGGAGTGAACGACGATCTCTGTATATTCTGTGGAGCCTGTTATAACGCCTGTGCATATGATGTTATAGAAGTCAAAAGGGACCATGTCACCCATACACCTTCCTCCGACGCATCCTGGAAGGAAGAGTGGTGCAAAGCAATCTCTCAGATTGAATCCGGACCCTGTGAAAAGACCGATCTGTCAAGAATTCTAAGGCCGATTGAGGTGGAAAAATCAAAGGTAGAAGAGGTAAAACCTCCGGAAATTGATGAAGAGAAGATGGAAGAAGTAAGCGAGAGATTGCAGAGGGTCTCGGATGTATTAAATAAGGCGAAAGTTAGACACATCTGGGAGAAAGACGATATAAATGAAGCAAAAAAAGAGATAAATAAAAGAATTGGAGCTTAAGCCTTCTCAAGCTCCGTTACCTTTTCAAGAACCTTCTCATTTCCGCTAGATTTTAATTCCTTCGCCATCGCTTCCGCTGTCTCGGGATGTAGTGCCCCTCCTGATATATTCATCAGAGAATGTGCAAGCGGTGTGACCTTGTGCTCGTCCAGATGTCCCTGTGTAATCTCATCATACCAGATTTTATTGTTCTTTCGGACGTGCCATAAAGGGACTTTCCCGGTTAAGTAGATGCCTTTTAATGCGGTCCAATCACGCTTTCTGATGGCAATCCCAAAGTGCCAGAGCACAACGATGAACAACATCAATGCTCCGAAGGCATGTGTCAGTTTAAGCGGGCTCGACATAAACCCTTCCATCGTTTGACCTTGGGCATACATGATGATTCCACTGGGTATCAGAAGCCCCAGAGTGAATACATATGCCATATACTCAATCTTCTGATTTCCACGATACCTCTCACCATTTCCCCTCTCCGGCTTCTTCGTCAGGAGGAAGAAGTATAGAACCGCATGAAATGAGTTTCTCAGATCATTCTTTGGGTGTGTTGGAAGTATCGCTTTGTTACCAGGGAATATGACAAGATGTACCAGTAGGTGAAGCATACAGAGTACGATCAGCAATATACCGAGAGGTTCATGATATCTAAGCCCAACCTCTGGAAATCTGATTGCTCCACGTATGTCCAAAGCTTCTCTAAAGAACCTATTCAGAAATGGTAGAAGTCCGTTTATCAGTAGCCCCAATATTACTATTGTGAATAACCAGTGCTCTATCATTACGATTGTGCTAAACTTTTTCACTTTCCCATCTTTAATCAATGGCTCAGTCATGTTATCATCTCTCCTTTCAGTTACGCGGTGTATGTGGCTCCCTATGACACATCGTACATCCCACACTTGGATTATGTACCACACCATGACAATCGACACAGTCTTTTACCACGGTACCGTGTTGCCCTGCAGGTCCAACAGTATCATGGCACGAGCTACAATCCAGCATACTGTGCCCTTGTGATGATAGTTTACTTGCCGGTTCATCATGACATTTTTCGCAAGTCTCACGCACCATATCCTCAGTATGGCACTTTCCGCAGTCGCTTCCACCACCATGTTCCTTGTGACATACGACACATTCCATATCGCCTGAATGATGCACCGTTGCCGGAATGTCCTCGTGGCATACGTCGCAACCCTCAAGCCCCGATGAATCTAAATCGTGTGGCCTGTGGCATTCCTTACATTCGATTCCCTCTTCTTTGATTAGTACGGAAGAAAGGTGATACGAGTCAAAACGTTGATAATGGCATTTGGTACATTTTTCATCAGGATAATGTGCATGGATGGGTTCCTCGTAAGCATCAAGCATAGTTTGTATATTCTCGATTATGCCGCCAAGTACGCCTCCAAGAAGCCCCATAACCCCCGGACCGGCGTGGCAGTTAGAACATGAAATATGGTGCGGCTCGTGAAGCGAATGCGCCGCCATCATCATGTTATCACCCGGATTTCGGTAATCGACAATCCCCATCTCTGCATTTCCATAATACCATGGGGCCATAACATGGCAGTTTCCACATGATTCTGAGGTCTCCATTCCATGCAGAAACCCGATTCCAAAATAACCGACGGCACAGACCACAACGGCCAAAACCATTGTAACAGGAATCACCCTGGATCTGTAGCTGAACCTCCTACTGAATATGAGGTAAAGTATAAGCGTCCATATGGTGCCTAACAGAATAAAACCAAATATGGCTCCACTAGAACTCATTTAGATCATCTCTTCATTAACGCCTTCTCATCAAGAACGCAACAGCTATCAATCCTGCAACCGCGAATATAACCGTAAATCCTGGCGTTTCTCCTTCAACTGCCGCTGGTGGTTCTTCTGGAGTCGGAGTCGGTGGAGCTGCTGCTATTGCATCGTGGTTTTCCGCATTCCAATTCGCATCCTTTGTAATCTCTGCTCCATGGCATTCCTCACTGTTGCAGTTCACGGAAGTCACAGGTGTCCCTGGATGTGGTGATGGAACACCCACGTGGCAACCTGTACATTCGCTTGCTCCATGAACTGATGACAAGTATGCTGCTTCTTCCACTGTAGGGTCCATGCTTTTATGACATGAACACCCGTCACTGTATGCCCCCAACACTGGACTGACCAACAACATCCCAACAATCAGGGCTGCTATATACAATACTATTCTTCTCATGGCTTTTATTCCCCCTTTTTTTTAACAATCGTCCCACAAAGTTTAAAAATGTTTCTAAATTTAACACTTTAGAGTGCTTATATTGCCAATATATGTCCCATCGATCAAATATAAGTCAGCAGAAGACATTTCAACGGTTTTTGAGGTGAATATTGGGCCCAATAGATTTGCACTTTTGTCGTTTACAGATAAACCGCCACACAACTTATTAAAAGCCGGTAGCACCACAAGGAGTGGGTTACTATACTTTATTTCACCATAATGCGCGGTGAGTTTTCCTTCATCAAACCCTGCTCTTATAAAGACAGGAAAAGTCGTCACATACCCCAGTGAATCTCTGAGTTTAACGACCGGGTGAGTGTGCCCCATCAGCATGAAGTCAGCAGAAAATAGATCCGGCGCTGGCCATGCATGACCGTGAAAATAACCAACACCATCGAGTACAAATCCCCTCGGACCATGAAGAGAGATACCCCTTGACTCCGGGATCAGTAGATCTATATTCCCATCATGATTTCCGGTGGTAATCTCTATCTGCGCATATTCCGAAAGTTCTTCCAAAAATTCGGGTATCTCATTCTTCTCCTGCCAGGAGCTCCCGGGTATGTTGTGTTTAACGTCACCCAGAAGAACAATCCTCTCTGGTCTGGTAGACCTGATATGTTCAAGAATCCTCTTGAGCAGTTTATCCGTCTGGCTCGGGATGTTTATTCCAGACCTGTGTAGATCCCTTTCTATGCCGAGATGAATATCTGCGATAACCAGTACTTTAATGCTGTTTTCGACTTTTATAACCGGCTCGCCTACCAGCGGAGCAATTTTAGTCATCTTCTATATATTCAGTCTCTAACGCCCCTTGAACTTTGGCTCCCTTTTACCCATAAAGGCGGCCATCGCCTCAGCCACATCTTTTGTCTGCAGACATAAACTCTGACAATAGACCTCATACTCAATCGCAGACCGGAGATCAGTTCCGATACCATTGTTTATTGCCATCTTTGCAAGCCCGATTGCTATTGGCGCTCCCTTTGCCAACTTCTCCGCAAACTCTTTAACTTCCGAATCCAACTTTTCTGCCGGAACCACTTTACTGACCAGGCCAATCCTTTCAGCTTCCTTTGCGTCCACTCTTCTGCCAGTATATATCAGCTCTTTGGCCTTTTCAATCCCGATCAAACGTGGGAGTCTGAATGTTCCGCCCAGATCGGGAATGAGTCCCAGTTTAGTATAGGTCATCTCGAACTGTGCATTCTCTGATGCGATCCTGAAGTCACATGCAAGCGCAATATCACATCCATTACCCATCGCATAACCATTTACAGCGGCTATTACCGGTTTTTCCAGACGCTCCAGACTGAATATCTGCTGGATATTTCTGATAAATGCCCTGACATCAGGAGGGGTCATTCTAACCATCGTACCGGCATATTTCAGATCCAGACCTGCACAGAACGCCTTTCCAGCACCTGTGATTATAACAACCCTGACGTCCCTGTCAACACGAACATCCTCGATTGCTATTCCAAGTTCTTCGTAGGTCTTACCGTCTAGTGAATTCCTTGCATCCGGACGATTTATCGTTATCGTTGCTATTCCTTCCTCTTTTGCCAGAAGTACATTATCCATCTATCTCGCCTCATAATATAGAACATCATCAGCTTCAACAATTGTGGGTTTACCAAGCTTAATCTCTTCCACACTCTTTACCCTGCCAAACCCATGCAATTGAAGCTGTATTCTTGCAACCAACGCCTCCCTCTCCTCGTAAAACTGTTCTGTTCCATGGTAAACCCTGTGCATCATGGTATGAAGACCAATCACCTTTGCAATCAAGCCTTTTGTTCCGCAGGTAATATCTTGTGGAGTTGCGCTCGTTAGGAAGATCTTATCACCAACATTCATGTTGAGTACAGAAAATAGGTTGTGGGCACTTCTTATCTCAATGGTCTTTATTCTCTGGTCTCTCAGGTCATTGATTACAGAATCCAAAATATCCGTAAGTGAGGTGTAACTCATATTCATCACCCGTACATTGGAAGATCTCTTCTCGGTATCGGTACACCGTCCACACCTGTCTTCATCTCTTCGGCGAGTTTCTGGAGTTCTAGCTCTATCTTCTCTGCTTCTTCAAGCAGTTTGTCCACCTTTATATCCCAGCCGTATATGGAATTCAGGGTATTTACAACTTCAGCAGCGGCCCTTGGATCCGGATTTGGTGTGCTGGTCTCACCGAGCAGGCCTATGCCCGGTAGTTTTCTTGCAAAGCATTCGGCCATCACTGTTCCTGGAATACCTGCAATTGTTCCAGCTTCAAAAAGTTCAACAAACTCTTTGATTTTATCTAGAAGATCTTCATTTGTGGCTCCACCAAAGACTTTCTGCTCACCAGACATTGTAATAATTCCGGCCAACGATACCATCTCCTGCATGTTGATCTCCTGGGCCCAATCCACTATAGCCTTACCCACATCGTAAGAAAAGATCGGATCAACAACAACATTTGATAGCAATATAACCAGGTTCTTCTCGGTACACTCGTATATCCTGACCGGAGAAGTGATCTCTCCATTCGTCAAAATAGCAACAGGTGGAAAAAACCTTGAATTCATGATCCCCCTGTGCTCGGCATTGAGCTCACTTACAATGTGCTGGCTTGTTATGTTCCCGATCAGTCCGATTCCTGGAAAACCTTCTATGATTATCGGCTCTTCAGACTGTATCTCATCTGATATTATATCCACGTCCCTATATGAGTACACTTTTTTTCCATCATTCATGGTCATTCACCAATTGTAGTATTCATCAGTTTATTATCTCTTCTCCCACTTATATAATTCTACTACCTGAGAGAGTGTACTTCCTCTCTTTATCTCCTCTCTAACGCGGTCCTCGTTCTTCTTTACTTCCATTGCCCTTCTTGCCATCTCGTATCCCTGTTCTTTTGGTATAACCATAACGCCGTTATCATCGCCGACGATGTAATCTCCTGGTTTCACCTTGACACCACCGCAGGTTATCTCGGCGTTTATCTCACCAAAACCTTTGGGGTCTCCTGCATTTGATACGACCCCGCTAGAAAATACGGGAAAACGCATCTCAATGATATCCTCAACATCGCGCACAGGCCCATCTATAACCAGAGCGGAGATGCCCTTATTCTTGGAGCTATGTGAAGCAAGCTCTCCCCATGGTGCAATCGAAGGGCCATTGTAGATGACCAGGATATCACCCTTCTCGCAGACATCTATCGCCTCCACGGTCTTAGCCCAATCACCCTCAAAAGTCTGCACGGTAACCGCTTTACCCGCAACCTTTATCCCGGGGAAGAGTGGCCTTATACCCTTCATGCATGGTGCCCTGTGCATTGCGTCCGAGATGTTCGGTGTGGAGACCTCCATTAAAAGCTCGATCGTCTCTTCCTCAAGTGATTTCCTCCTCCTCTCTTTAATCTCTACATTGTCAATGCTCTCACGGATCTTTCTGGTCGACTCTGTTACGTTAGCCGATCTTATTATGTGCCCACCAACGATGACGACATCCGCACCCATGCTGACTGCTACCGATGAATTCTCAGAATTCAGTCCACCACCGGCAGCGAGCGGTATATTGACCACACTTGCGATCTCCTCCAGGAGATCAATCGTATCAATCCCGACCATCTGTTGATCTATCCCAACATGAACACAGATGTAATCCACACCGATCTCTTCGATCTCTTTTGCCCGCTTTACAGGATCTTTTACATTAATGATGTCAATCATCAGTTCGGCACCATATTTTCTCGCTGCCTTCAGAGCATCCTTGATGGTGGAGTCGTCTGAAACACCCAGAATGGCAACTATATCAGCACCGGCTTTTACAGCCATCTCAACTTCGATAGCCCCTGTGTCCATCGTCTTCATATCTGCGAGTATCTTGGCTTTGGGAAATTTTTCCCTGAGTGTTCTAACGGCGTCCATACCCTCGCTCTTTATGAGGGGTGTGCCAACTTCTATCCAGTCAGCTCCGCCATCTAACGATTCTTCGGCAATACCAATCGCCCGATCCAATTCAATAACATCCAAAGCTACTTGAAGGATAGGCTTCATCCAGCTTCAACTCCCATAACTCTATCATAAATAATGACCTACAACTCCCCAACCGTCATAACCTTTATCGAAGTGGGCATCTTGACAACATTGCCCATCTTTGCTCCGATCAGACACTCGATGCCTTTCTCCGCTGAGATGTCGAGGATTCGCTGAGT
>JAXHTJ010000048.1:0-15779 GCA_034190245.1 Halobacteriota archaeon
GAAGAGTGGCATCATGCGGTGCCGGGGCTGTGGTGACCAAATCCATCGGAGTATCACCAAATCATGGATATCCGGGGCCGGTATCAGTCCAAACAGAATGCGGTTTTTTGAATGCGATGGGACTTCCCAATCCTTCTTATAAAGAATTTGCCTCAGAGCTGCAAGAGGCAAAGGGTGATGTGCCGGTAATAGTAAGCATTTTTGGAAGAGATGCTGATGAATTTGTGGAGGTTGCACGCGGTCTTGGGGGGGCCGATGCTTTTGAGTTGAATGTAAGCTGCCCTCATGCAAAGGGTTATGGATCAGAGATTGGCTCTGATCCGGGACTCGTTGAGAAGATCACGGAGTCGATGAAGGAATCGGCCGATGTACCGGTGTGGGTCAAGCTCACTCCAAATGTCACCGATATCGTGAAGATTGGAGTTGCGGCGCAGTCTGGAGGTGCAGATGCTGTTGTTGCGATCAACACAGTCAGAGGAATGGCAATTGATATTGATAGTGGTCATCCAATACTAAGCAACAGGTTTGGTGGCCTCTCCGGACCAGGGATAAAACCGATAGCTTTGAAATGCGTCTATGACCTTTATGCCGCTCTTGATATCCCGATAATAGGTGTTGGTGGAATCTCATCCCCTGAAGATGCTCTGGAGTTTATGATGGCAGGAGCAAACGCAGTTCAGATAGGATCGGCGGTATATAACAAAATTGAAATATTCAAGGAAGTCGCAGATGGGATGATGGGGTATCTGGAAGGGAAGGGCTATTCTCTTCAGGATATCATAGGTTTAGCGCACGAGGTGTGAGATTGAGGCCGGTAGAGACCAGGGTTATCGAAGTGATTGAAGAATCCGAATCTACAAAGACATTTATACTTGATACTCCCTGGATGATCGACCCCATCCCCGGACAATATCTGATGGTATGGATAAGGGGTGTGGATGAGATACCGATGTCGCTTTCCGCAAATAATTCGATAACTGTTCAGAGGGTGGGCGATGCCACGTCTGCATTGCTGGAGTATAAGGCTGGTGATAGTATCGGCCTCAGGGGGGCATATGGAAATGGCTTTGATATAAAGGGAAGATCGATTGCCATTATCGCAGGTGGTATGGGGGCTGCTCCACTGGTCTTTTTGGCTGAAAGGGCAAGAGATGAAGGAATAGAAGTTACCACTATACTCGGTGCAAAGAATAAGAGTGAGATTCTATTTTTGAATAGATTTGATTCCACTGGTGAAGTGATGATCTCTACTGACGATGGATCACTTGGGCATGCTGGATATGTCACTGACCTTTTAGAAGATCTACCTCTCTTGTGCTATGATCAGATTTATACATGTGGTCCTGAAGCTATGATGCTACGCATTCTTAAGATCTGTGAAGAAATGAAGATCGAATCCAGGCTCCAGTTGAGCATCCAGCGTTATATAAAGTGTGGGATGGGTATCTGCGGCTCGTGTTGTATCGATTCCGGTGGCCTTAGAGCATGCAAGGAAGGGCCGGTATTCACTGGTGATCAATTGACAGGTGGTGAGTTTGGAGTCTATAGAAGAGATGCGAGTGGGAGGAGGGAGAAGATAAGATAAGTAAAGACCACTTCTCTTATTATTTTTTGACTACCCTCCAGCCAGAGGCTGCAATATCACTATCTCATCTCCATCTGCCAGTTTTAGGAAGAGATCTTCCGGGATCTCCATCCTCTCGTTGTTTATCATCACCACCGGATTCACTTTTGTTAAGAGTTCCAGTAGATCAACCTTCAACTTTTTACTGACCTTCGATAGAGCATCCTTCGTTGTGCTCCCTTCTTTTATTCTGAACTCTTTTTTTACGTTTATGGATCTCTTCTGCAAAAATCCGTGAATCTCTACAGAGACTTTCATTTACCTCTTCTTTCAGTAAAGTGCTTCTGCAATCTCTTCTAGTCCAAGCTCAAGCAGCCTCTCTTTCTTCGGTCTTCCGCTGTCCCAGTCCCATTGCATCGCTTTGTAGTAATCTTTTGCCATGCTCTTAACATCTACAGTAATATTTGCTGTTGGTCCTGACGCAAGCGGGGGTTTTCCGAGTATCCTGTCAGGAATGGAAAACTTGGATGCAGTGACTCCTTCTCTCACATTAAATGATTGCCGAAGCGTCTGAATTCTTTCTCCGGTTATTACAAGTTCCTCGAGTGTGAAGTCCCATCCGGTTACTGCATTTATTATTTCAACGTACGGCATTGGCCCCAAAAGTCCCGAGAATAAGCAGAGTCCGAGACAGTTGGTTATCTGAGCAAGATTACTTACAAGTGCTTGTGCTTCACCTTTGCCGGTATACGCGTATCTCTCCAGTTTGGGGATCTCAAGACCAGAAACCGGTAATCCCATAAGACCCCACTCTAAAAAGCCTACCCCTCCGGCAGTGTGCCTTCCTGGAGTCGGATCTGACAGATATGTCGTTCCAAAGCTTGGATTTAACCGTGGGTCGTGCATCGCAATCTCCTGTCCACCAACCTGCATTGCATACTTTTCAGAGCCTTTTCCAATCCTCTCAGATGCCCTCTTCGTTCCATCGGCAAGGATATCTCCAAGTCCCTCTCTATCCTTGATCTTCTCTGTCAGAGCAACGATTGCATCGGCGTTTCCCCATGTCAGCTTCAGGCCATCGGTATCCTCATCGGTGAGTATCCCATTCTCATAACATTCGATTGCAAATGATATCGATGAGCCGGTTGAGATGGTATCCATGCCGTTTCTGTTACAGATCTCATTGCACTTCAAGAACGCCTCAGTGTCATCCATAAGGTTCATCATCCCGAATGCAGCAATATTCTCATACTCTGGCCTGTGGTCTTCCTCATACGAATACCTCTTTCCATCAAGTTTCATGATGGCACCGCAACCAAGTGGACAGGCCTGACATGCATATTTTTTAACCCTGTACCTATCAAGGCTATCGTCACTTATCTTGCTTGCTTTACTCTGCATGGGAAAGTCGAGATATCCTATACCACTCCAGTTCTTTATCGGAGAGTCGCCGCACTGTGCAGAGACAGAAGCCATACCTGATGTACCCATATTACCGAACATCTCCACCATTGTTCCAATATCTGGCGCCATAAACATACCCCTCTTCAGCATCCATGGCATAAGGGGACTTACAAGCGGCATCATTATCTTGGAGATGAATGACGGTTTCTGTTTCAGAATACTGAGCAAGCCATCCCTAATCTTCTTGAACTCATCGGGATCTGCTATTGCAACTTTTTTATCTCCTTTTACAGCGATCGCCTTCAGATTTTTCGATCCCATTGCAGCTCCAACGCCTGATCGTGCCGCTGCTCTACCCTTGTCATTCATCACAGAGGAGATCAGTGCAAGTTTCTCACCCGGTTTTCCGATACATGCAACTCTTACCTTCGTATCATTCAACTCTTCTCTTATCAGATCCTCAGTCTCAAAACAGTCTCTTCCCCACAGGTTCTTTGCACTTCTGATCTCAACCTCGTCGTTATTTATAAAGAGGTAAACAGGCTCATCGGATCTACCCTCTACAAAGACACCATCATATCCGGCCTTCTTCAATGTTGGTCCGAAGTGCCCGCCGGAATTTGCGTCTCCCCATGTGCCGGTGATTGGTGATTTACAGGCAACAGTATACCTCCCCGAAAAAGGTGTGTTTGTCCCATTCAAAAGACCGGGAAGAAAAGAGATTATGCTCTCTTCACCAAGAGGATCTACTCCTGCCTTCTGTCTGTCAAATATTATCTTTGCACCTATACCATAGCCGCCGAGATACTTCCTGTAAAACCCGTCTTCTGGTTCGGTCGTAGAGATTTTCCCTTCAGAAAGATTTAAAAAAAGAAGCCTTCCTGTATATCCATAATTTTTGTTGTTACCCATGATAACACCTATTTTTTGATATATAGGCGTATATTCATCTTCTGAGGCTATCAACTTTCTGTTTTTCTCTTTTTTTATGTTTTACAGGTCATAACCCACACAATTTTAAAAACCAAAAGGGAAAGGTACTGCGATCTCTTTTGTTCTTGTACTCATCCTCGTCCTAACACATTCTCTTTAACAATATCTGCCATATCTCTAAAACCATTCTCGCAGTATATAACATCGCATTTTTTTATTATCTTTACAGGAATTGATGAATCAGATAGCCCTGCTAAGTGCATCATCGGAATCGTGGCTTTTTTACCATGTTTCCATCTGGCATAAAGCCAATGGATCAAGAAGAACATTGGACCGTACAACCAGGTTTTATCAGGACGCCAGAAGTCTATATTATTCCTCCAGCATCGTGCAATGACTTCCCATTGCAACTCACTGAGATTATCAATATTTGACCGCCTAGCATTACTGAGCAGAGCCTCCTCCAAAGGAATAAAAAGTACCGGGGTGTAAAACATCTTTGAATTATGGGCATGAAGATCGTCTATAAGCTCAAGCGTAGCTATCACATCATCCTCTGTCTCGTCTGGCTGACCGGTCATAAGCGTACAAAGAGGCCACCAATCATTATCGTTCATAAGCCCAATACCCTGGACGACCAATTCTGGCCAGTTATCAACACTGTAAGGGCGAGCTTTTCCTCGCATATATCTGTTCATCAACCTTGTGCTTCCAGTCTCTATTCCAACCTCTACACTGATGAAAGGTTGTTTATAGTTACGCTCAGGTGACCATACGGTCTTTTCAATTAATATGGGGGTCAACTCTTCGAGAATCTTCGGATCGTATACAATAGGGGCTAAAGATGCATGAGATAAGAGGATATATTCAACTCCAGGATATGAAGCAATTGATCCATACAGTCTTACGATCTCCTGTCTGTTCGGAATAAAACCGGGCTTCGACTTATACAAAAACATATCTTCTGTTGCGGTGAAGATGGCCCTTGATCCCTCTTTTATATTAACTTCTACTTCCTTCATTATGTGTTCCAGTGGAAGAGAATACTTGGTTCGCATCGTTGGCGAGCAAAATTGACAACCCCTTCCGCAACCACGCATTATTTCAACCATTCCATAACATGAGGTATGTTTTATCAACGGAATCTCATCCATTTTCGGCTTTTTGGCTTTATAATAATTGGGAACTTCCAAACCATTGAGCAGTTTACGGACAACGGGGACGACATCACTCTCTCCCTCTCCCTGAAATAATACATCTATACCGAATTCTTCTTGAGCTCCTGTATCACTAATCTGCCAGACACCAGCTCCACCCACTAGAACTTTTGGTCTGTATGCAATTATGGACGGATGCGTGGTCAGTCGTTTGAACTCAGTGGCATTAAGTGCCATGCCACCAAAGCCAATCAGGGAATTGTAGGTTGTAGAGACATATGCAAGCCCCATCGGGTCCATGGATGTGATGCAGACCAACCTGGTCTTTTCACCTATCACTTTATGGAGTTGATCATAGTGGGCAACCACAACGTTCTCTTCTCCGAACTCCTCAACGAGAAGTGACTCCACCTTTCTAAGTCCATATGGTGCAAATTTTTGGGAACCATCTTTGTCTTGAACTGATGCAAGGTGATCTTCAAGAAGTCGCCTTGATATACCATCCGGAAATGTGCAGACAAATGCCAAAAAGGGATTATTGTCGTATTGGCTCATCTCCGCACGAGATGCGGTCAAGACTATCGGATATCCACCTTTATTTTCGACAAACTCTCTCTGATTTTGATTTAAAAGTTTTTTTATCAGCATTACACCCCCTGAACAGCTTTAACTATGCATCAAACCGGAAACGATTTAAGCTTTTTTCTCACATACTCAATCTGCTCAACACTTCCTGCGATGAATAATTTATCTAATCATATTATAGCCTTCAACAGATATAATTTTCTATCGTTTTAATGCAATCTAATGGTATTTCTGTCCCACGGCTTTTGTCCCCGACAATTTAATATACCCGCCAAACCATACTAAAAATGAGGACGCATGAAAAGAGCAGCAAGTTTAATAATGGTGACAATCATGTTATCGTCCATAGTGGCAGGAATTATCCCCTTCTGGATTCCCGCAAATGATGAAGTAGGTAAAGTATCCGGAAATGCCACCATCAAATTCATCGATCTGGAAGGCGGATTTTACGGGGTTATTGGCGATAATGGAGAGCAATACGATCCGATCTATCTACCAGTTGAATTTCAGGTAGATGGCTTACAGGTGCGTTTTGAAGCAAGAATACGTGATGATCTTATCAGTACTCATATGTGGGGAACACCGATTGAACTTACCGGGATTGGTGAGATCTGATTTTTAGTATTTTTTCAGTTCTGGAATGCGCTTACTCTTCACAATCTCCTTCTTGACATCGTAAGCATTTTTATCCAAAAAAGATTGTCCCTTTGGGGAGATTACTCTGCCTTCTCTTACCTTTCCAAGGTATCCGGCCTTCTCCAATTGGTGAATTGCTCCTCTGATTATAGACTCACCACCCTTGGCAAATCTTGCATCTCTCACACCCTTTCTGTTACGGCCCCCATAAAATGTCCTCAATCTTGAGACACCAACAGGCCCATCTATATAGATCCTCCTCAAAAGAGATGCGCATCTTGTAAACCACCAATCATCGGACAATGGGGAAAACTCTCTGTTCACACCGGTCTTAACATACATCGACCAATCTGGGGGCGATATATTCTCATCTTCCTTCAATTCTTGTGCCACTTTACGGATCAACTCATCAGCAGGTACATCATAAATCGTAGTCATTCTCAACTTCCCGTATTATGCTCTCATTGTTAATATATCTTATCAATTAAACTGAGTTATGATTAGAAGGAAGTTGTGTTAACAAGAAGATTTCGGTTTAAAAGGTGAGTAAACAGTAAATATATGATGTTACATAACCTCCTAAGATAAGCAAAATGGAAAAGATAGAGACGGTAACCTCAGAAGTTTTAAAGAATGTAAAACCGAGTGAAGAAGAGAAGGTGGAGTTGAAAGCTCTGGCTAAAGACGTAATCGAATCAGTCGATAAAGCTGCATCTGATCTTAATGTCGATGCTTTTGGGATGCTTGTCGGCTCCACGGCACGAGACACCTGGATATCCGGAGAGAAAGATATAGATGTTTTCATCATGCTCCCAACAGCTATGTCCAGGGAGGAGTTAGAGAGTGCTGGCCTCACAATCGCTAAAAATTGTGCTCCTGAATACGAGGAACGATACGCAGAACATCCGTATATCCGGGCGAAATTTGGGGGATATGATGTTGACATTGTTCCCTGTTTTAGAGTAGAAGACCCATCAGAGATAAGGTCTGCTGTGGATAGAACGCCTTTTCACAATGAATACATAAAAAGAGAGATCCGTGGATTGGAGGATGAAGTGCTGCTACTCAAGCAGTTTATGCGTGGTGTAGGCGTTTATGGTGCCGAGCTTAAGATTCATGGCTTCTCTGGCTATCTCTGTGAACTATTGATCCTGAAATACAGATCGTTTTCAGATGTAGTAAAGAGTTCCTCTGACTGGAAATTTGGCGAGACTATAGACATTAAAGGAACAGGAACTTATGAAGGAGATGATCCACTCATCGTCATCGATCCCGTGGACCCAAATAGAAACGTGGCTGCCGCTGTGTCACTGGATAGTTACAGTAGATTCATCGATGCGTCACGATCCTTTATGTGTGGTCCTGACATCAGTTATTTCTTTCCCCCACCGGTTTCACCTATCTCAAAAGAAGATTTGGCAAGAGTGATAGAGGAGAGAGGGACAGAGCTGATAGCTATCGTATTAGACGTTCCTGACATGGTGGACGATCTGCTATTTCCACAGTTGTACAAAGCAGAGAGATCGGTTCTCGGTCTTTTAAAACGCCTTGATTTCTGCGTCTTCAATAGTGGCGTCTGGGCAGAGGGTTTGAAGGCAGTTATACTGCTTGAGATGGAAGTATCCGAGCTCCCGAAGATTAAAAAGATCCTGGGGCCGCCTGTTACATTAAAGGATCGTGGAGAAAACTTCAAAAAGAAACATGAGACATACCCGATTAGCATAGAGAATGGTAGATATGTCGCGGAGATACCCCGTAAGTATAAGAACGTTGTTGATCTGCTTGAAGGAGAGCTCCTCTCATGCAGCCTCGGTAAAAATATATCCGCTTCACTTGAGAGTTACGAAATACTCACGAATGAGAAGATACTGTTTGAGGGATTTGACCAATTTCTGGGTGGATATTTTAAAAAAAACCAACTTTTATCGCTTAATAAAGACAAAAGCGCCATGAATAGATTTATTGATGTCGACAAGGTACTGTAAGGCCCAACCATGCAATCGATATGTATCAAAGTTCCCAGAAGGTCGGGAGAATCCGCAAGAAGAGCATCGATAGATGCGGATCTTCTCAACATTGATCTGAGAGTAATATCAGATGGTGAGTTCATATACCTCCCTCTCAAAAGGCGACCTGAAAAAGACGAGATGGAACAGATCGGACAAGCAGCAAGTCTATCTGAGATCTCAGAGCGAAAGTTCGAGGAGGTAGAAGGGAGAAGGACGCTTCAGCAGATCCTCGGATTCAAACCTTCTTTTGAGATGATCGGTGATATCGCCATCCTTAATCCTGATGTGTGTCCTGACTTTCGCTCATCAGCCGAAGCTATCCTCTCAGCGCATAAGAATATAAAAGTGGTTGTCAGACCAATCACCCCAGTGCAAGGAACATTCCGTGTCAAAAACTTTGAAATAATATCTGGAGAGGATAGAACCGAGACGGTGCACAGGGAATACGGGTGTTCGTATGCTCTTGATCTTCAGAAGGTCTACTTCAGTCCCCGTCTGTCTACGGAACGATCGAGAGTGGCAGACCAGGTTAAGGTCGGGGAATCGGTTGTGGATATGTTTGCCGGAGTCGGATCCTTCACCATACAGGTTGCAAAAAAGGCAGGTAAGGTGATTGCAATTGACATAAATCCGGAGGCGATAAATTTACTGAGAAAAAATCTTGAGTTGAACCACATAATAAATGTAGACGTGATGCAGGGAGACGTCAGGGATTTTTCCCAAGATCTGAAGGGCCTTGCGGATAGAATAATAATGAATCTGCCACACACCGCTCACGAATTCTTACCGGATGCAGTTTTAATGCTAAAAGATACAGGCATCCTGCATTATTATGATATACGCCATGAGGACGATCTATTTGATGATGCTCTCAAGGCGATAAAAGATGCTGCCGGGAGTTTTCGAGTTAGCATATATAACAAAAGAAAGATAAGGTCTTATGCACCTCATAAGTATAATATTGCTATCGATGTGAAGATAGATAAATAAGATGGCTAAAGATTGAATTGCCGCTGTGGCTTAGCTTGGCAAAGCGGCTGATTCGTAGCAACCTTCAAAAAGGTTGAACAAGAAACTTCAAAAAGTTTCATCATTTGCACGACGTATGCTTCGCATACGTCATATCCCGACTTCGTCGGGATTGGTCCTACCGAAGGTGGACGTTTTGTTCAAACTTTTATTTAAAAGTTTGGTGCGGAGAATCAGCAGATCGTGGGTTCGAATCCCACCGGCGGCTATCCAGAGGGATGTATATGCGAACCAAGTTCGGATATAACGAAATTAAGTGAAATCAGTGGTGTGTGATTTATAAGAACAAGGAATAAATATAAAGAGACCACCTTTAGAATGTAAATAATATAAATCAATTTAGAAGGAATAAAAATGGTTGAATTGGAAAGTTGGTTTTATAAGTACAATGCCTGGTCCTTTAGTAAACATAGAATGTGGAAGTCCTGTAAGTTGGCATATTATTATCGCTATATTGGGACCGCCCTAAAGAGCTCTAAGGATATTGATGTAATGGTCCTTAAAAGGTTGAAAGACCTTAAAAATAAGTTCGCTGTGCAGGGAATAATTATTCATGAAGTGCTTGAGAACCAAATGGGACAACATTTTATTGGGAGAGGAGTAAGTGAAGATAGCGCCAAATCTCAGTATGTGCGAATATTAGACCAGTATAGAAAAACTGCGAGGGGAATGATAGTAGAATATTATAATGGCGGGCCAATCAATGAGAAATTCTTCGATTACGCAAGATCTGACGGGATAGACAAATTAGGAATGTTCTTCGGAGTAATCTGGCCTCAATTCAAGGACTTAGAGTACCTTAAACATGAAAAATTCGACCGATTCAGCACAAATGGTGTAGAATGTATAGTAAAGGCAGATTACGTTAGTAAAACGAAGGATGATATCATAGTGGTTAGTGACTGGAAAACAGGACTGGACAACGTGGAGTATGAGAGCGAACTGCAAATAGGTGTATACGTACTTTGGGTGATGGACTATTACAAAACCGAACTGGAAAAGGTTAGGAGTGAAATGGTCTACTTGACATCTGGTAAAGTGCGTCATTACGAGTTCAAGACTTACCAGATGGAATCGATAAAGAAACAGATCGCCGAGGACTATACGAAGATGAACGAAAGCTATGAAATAGAACATTTTCCTCCTGATCCAGAGCCCAAGAAATGCTTAAGTTGTCAATTCTCAACGATATGTTCGCATTCTCTTGCCAAGGATGCAATAGGGGGTTGAGTGGATGATAGACAGAATAATGATAATGTCTACACTATACCTGTTCCATGAAAATAAATCACCAGTGACTAATAAGAGAATAAGACACGGAAGAGTTATTCTCAGCTTGTTTAAAGAGGATTTAGTCCCGGAGGATGAGTATTTCCAAACTATTGAAGAGCTTTCGAATGAAGGCTACATTGATATAAATGGAAGCTTGATTGAGGATTGCACAATTGTTGTAAACAGAAAAGGAGGGGCTTTGGTACACTCTCTTGGAGAGAGAATCATCGGTCAAACTGATTTTGATAGATTGAGGGGTTTAATGCAAGAATATATTAACGAACCTTCTGAGTATACGAAAAAAGTCGGGGAGAGATTAAAAACCCTTCAAAAAAAACGCAGAGAGAAAATTATGGAAACTGACCCCGAGCCAATTCGTGCAGTAGGGATGCTGTTAAAATTAATCGTCCATGATAAAGATGTCTTTCTGCACCAATTCAAATTAGATGGCGAAATCATGAAAAACACAGAAACTCTTGATTGGGAAGTTGTCTCACTTAAAAATCAATTGATGGCTAAAATGCAGAACCCTGTTCACGCATACAGAGAAGACAATCTCTTGGTACTTGTAGTGACTGGTGAATTGAATACAATAACTTTCTGCGGAAAAGAATTGAATCCAGACATAACAGAAAAAGTGAACCAAACCAAAATAGACAACTGGCCGGCAACAGTCCTATCTTTCCTAATGGAAAAGTGGTTACGTAAAATCGGATATGTTAGAGCCCGACAGAAACACCACGTATTTACAAAATTTAATGACTATAAAATCTCAGATACTAAAGCTGGGCTGATCAAAGAACACGACACAATAAATCTTAATTATGGCCAGTTAGAAAATGATTTTGTTTTTGTATGGATTAATAATTATTCCTCGTTTTTTAAATCAGCATTGGACTTTCTTCTCGAAAATAATGTCAACCTCGAGCAGGAAGACCCGATGATGCAATTCTTAAAGGACGTCAAACTCCGGATAATCCCCTCATTAAAGGTATTAGAGCTTAAAGGAATTATCCCCAATATAAATGTCAGGGAAGAAAAAATCAAGGGGTTAGGCCAAACATACGCTGAATTCTGGAAGAAAAAATATGACGTTGACCTAACGCACGCTGTCCAACCGATATTCCTTTTCAAGGGGTGGGGGAACGATTTAAATTATCCTGCCGAAACCGTCAGCATTGACCGATATTACTTAGAGAAGCGATTTGAGAAGCTACACGGGAGAAACCCGAAACATGAAAGTCCCAAAGAACGAGTTAAAAGAGTAAAAGAGCTATCACGGTCACTAAAAAGTGTAAAAGGATATCAATTAGCTGATTTTATTGAGGTCGAAGTCGAAGAAGCCTGTCCTTCGGCAAAGAGATTATTGGATTTGGGTGCTTTTGAAGAGATAATTAAAATATCTCCACCTTTGCTTGAATTTGCAAGAGGTGAAGTCAGATTAGACCCAATGGATATTTTTTATGATAACAATACTGAACCAGCCTGTGGGAAAAAGAATCTCAACTTAAGTCATTTTATTGCACCGTTAGAACTTGAAGAAAGTGAAGCAGATAGACTGATTTCATCTCTCAATGAGAGGTTTAGAAACTATGGATTTGGGACAATCAATAAAGATCCAAATTTAACGGTAATAAAATACAACCAGGAATCAGAAATACAGGAATTGGAAGGGCGAATCAGGGATCTCGATAAGATCGAACGAAATGGTCGTTTTGGAATTGCAGTAATTCCCGATGAAAGTTCCATACATTATTATTCGCTCAAAAGGTTATTCCCAGCACGAACCGGGGTTCCCTTGCAGGGAATTCAAATGTCTAGCTGCAGAGATATACTGGAAGGGACCTTTAAAGGAGCACAATTTCTAAGTTTGAAAATGTTGATTAAGAGCCTGGAAGAGGGAGAGGCTATATGGACATTAACTAACTCTGCTGGTTTATCTAGCGAGAAGTCTTTGTTCGTTGGAATAGGCTTCAGTCGTTTTCCGAGAGAGGGAAAGGTTAGTAAATGTGCGGCGGTTATGCACGGCCCACATGGAGATCTAATATCCTGGAAAGTATTTCCTACGACCCAGGAAAGAACCATCACAAAACAATGGTTCGACAATCTTCTTTTCAGAATAAGAGAAATAGTCGAGAGAGAAAGGCCGACCCGTTTAGTGTTTTATCGGACAGGAACACTTTATCCTATAGAGGCTACGGCGATTAATAATTCATTAGTGGGATGCCATTGGTTGTCTCACCTGAAAACTTCCCTCGTTTCAATCATAGACGGCAAAGATTACAGGTTCTGTATGGCTAAAGAGAGATGCGAGAACATTCCAGCGGGATACTGTATAATTCTAAACTCAAATGAAGCCCTTTTATCGACTTCCAACTACGATGAGAGGAAATTAAACATAGGTACAGTCATACCAATGATTTTAAAAGTAGAATTCGGCGAGGATGATATTAGGGATATTGCAAAGGAATATCATGATTTAACATATCTCAACTGGCGATCTCCAATAACCACTCCCAAATTGCCTTTCGTCGTGAAAATAGCCGAGAGACTAGCTGAGCTAAACAGAGAAGGTGTACCTGTAGAGAATATGTTTTATCTGGATTTGTGATTTTCATGACCCTAAAGGAAGAAATCCCAGGAATTCTATCAGAACTTAAACCGAATCATGATAAAACAAAAGCGATCTTAGAACACAATAAATCTGCTAAGGCGTTTTCTTTGATACTTGGCGAAGAGAAAGGTGTGGAATTAATAGAATACATATCTGAAGAACTAAACAAGGGAAAAATGCCTCTATACTCTCTGAATAGGTTCATTGGAAGATCTGAGTTCCAACGACTAATAGAGACCTTCTATAATGAAAAAAACGATGATGTATTGAACATTCTTCTCCCAGCGTATCACCAGCTATGGCTGGATGATGAAGATAGTGCAAAGGCAATATTTGAGTTATTAAAAAAACTGGAAACATCGCCAGCTAGGAGAACAGTGGAGTTCGTCCTTTGCGTATGCTTGGAATGCCATACTTTTTCGACAACCAATGAAGGAGATATGTGCAATGGTTGCGGAGTGGACAACCTTATGAGGATATACGCCGTGCAGCTTTCCGATTCGGCAAAAGATGTATTAAAAAATGGACAATTTCTTGAGATATACGCCAAGCATTGTTTGAAAAAAAGTGGGATAGAATTAATTGGGTGGGACAATGATAAGAAGCATTCAATATGTACAAGCATATCCTATCAAATTGAAGGAGAGGATATTGAAATTGATGTGCATGGTATAACAGATCCTATTGGGTTATTGTTATGTGAATGTAAAACATCAAATAAAATTACTATGAATGAGCTAAGGAGAGTCGAAAGCATATACAACAGATTGACTAATAAAATAGCCGATTTGTTAGGTAGGACGATCTCATATCCCAAAGTATTCGTAATCACTGGGGGGTTCGATAGTAATATACCGATAGGTTCTTACAGAAGAAAAGAATGGATATTACTCGATAGGAGTAAGATTCAAAATCTATCTGATGAATTTAATAAAATATTACAAGAACTTTAAAAGTGGTCTCCATGTGGATATATACTTCCGATTCTGCAATTGCACCCTCGCCCTAACAAGTCATATAACAGAGCGTATCTGGCTTCGTGCATACGACACTCCACCTAAATTCCGCCTTCGCCGAACTTCGTATGCACCGATTCCGTTATACCTAAAACATTTAAAACAACAAATCCATAAACCAAATCCCCCACCAAATTCCAATTAAAACATCGGGCTGAAAGGGCTGGACACCTCCAGCCTGAGAAGTGTCCAATCTCAGAGAGATTGGACTAAAGGGGTGCAGAGCACCCCTTGTTTTGATCAACCTTTTGTAAAAAGGTTGCTGCCGAAGGCGGACACAGGGGTGATAGGGGCGGTAGCCCCTTCATATTCAGAAACCTCTCTTTCGGAGTACCAATCCCAGGGCTACCAGGATCACAATTATCATTGCGACTACTAAGAACCAGAGTAGTAGTGGTGACTCTTCTTCTGCAGGTACTTCTATTTTTGGTGTGGCTTGTGGTGGTGTTGTTGGCTGCTCATCTATTTCCTTCACATGATCTTCCGTCGGGAGTGCCTCCTTTAAACCTTTCTCCTCCGTAAACAATCCAAATACTGTGAAATGAGACACTTTCACAGTTGCCGTATTGGTCGAGAAATCGACCTCTGTTTCCAGGGCAATCCATTCTGTGCCATCCCACACCTTTACAACCAATGTCTCACCCTCTGGTACGTCATCCGGATCGAACTCGAATATTATCGTTATCGATGGATCAAACGTTGCCCCGCTCGGTCCGAGGTTACATGCGTAGATCGTTCCGCCCACCTGTTTAGAACTTAAGCTAACAGATTTCAGTGGATCTTTGTCTGCGTCAAGAACAACAGTTCCTTCTGGTATTATCAATTTGGCTTTACCGTCAGATGATTCTTCAATGTGTGTGGAGTGTACTTTTCCCTGTGAGTCTGTCTTTATTTCGGATGGTATGAATCCTCCGCCACCGCTGCTACCACTGCCGGTAGATTTGCCAGAAGATCCTGTTGTGAAGCTCCAGTTAGAGCCATCTTTTGTCGCACCATGATCATCTGTTGCTACAATCCTCCAGTAATACTTGGTGTTGTAACCGAGCGTTCCCGGATCATAATTAGTTGATATCTGATCACCTGATACCTTCGATGGAGTTGCACTTGTACCAAAGTAGACATCATAGGTCACAGTATCTCCTGAATCAGGATCGCCACCTGTCCAGCTCAAATCAGTATTGATTGCCACTCCGGTGGCTCCATCTGCTGGTGAGGGGTTGCTCGGAGTATTCGGTGCTCTGTTGACAAGTGGATAATAATCTCCGGAGCTTGTTATGTTTCCTGAAGAGTTGTATGGGAGCAAAGTATCCCCCAGGCCATCTGCGTCAATATCAACTCCGGTATAATCGGACCAGTAATTTCCACCAAGGTATGGTCCGCCAATTATGTTTGTTCCTGCTGTTTTTGTGGTGTTCCAGATGTTGTTTCCATTATCATAGGCATTGATTGTGTTGTTGAAGTAGTTGTTGTAGATGAGGTTGTTGTTCGAAGAAGACAGGCGGATGCCTGAGTCGTCATTCAAGTTTGCGGTGTTACCCGTAAGTGTGTTGTTGCTCGAAG
>JAXHTJ010000049.1:0-15574 GCA_034190245.1 Halobacteriota archaeon
CGGATGGCAACAACATCATGAAAAACACTGCAAGCTCAAACATTGATTACGGTATATATCTGTCTTATTCGAGTAGCAACACAATCTACCTCAACAACTTCATGGTTAACGCCAATAATGTTTATTCTTACGACTCAAATAACTACTGGAACTCCACCGAGCTAGTAACCTACACATACGATGGCTCAGAATATACGAACTACATGGGTAACTTCTGGAGCGATTACACAGGAAGCAATGCAGACGGTGATGGAATTGGTGATACTTCATATAGTATAGGTAAGGTAGCGGAGATTCGGATGATTATCCATTGATGGAATCCAGGGAGAATTATTCCCTTTGACCATAACATAACCAATATAAAGATACACAACATAAACCCCCACCCCTATACTCTTTTTCACCTTGGGGGTTATTCCTTTATTTTGAGATTTTTTAGGACGAAATAAAAGGAGGTGGTTTTAAAGTTAGTCAGAGGGTGGCATACACGACCAGATTTTTTATAGTGCATTTTTTAAAGCCTATTCAAGCGTTTTTTCACTATCTTTAAAACTTGTGCTTAGACCATTCACAAAGTTCTTAACTTTCTCTATATTCTCCTCTTTCTTCACATCTTTCGAACTGAGATTAAGTAAAGCAACAGGGCTTTTCCCAGAGAGCTTCTCCATCTCATCAAAGACCTTTTCGTACCCTGCATGCCCATATGTGCAGAAAAAAGCCGTATCTGGAATATTACTTGTTATTTGAGAAAGATATGTCCTGATTGGAGGAGGTGTATTACATATCCAGGTAGGCGACCCAATTATGACGAGATCATACTGGGAAGGATCTTTCTTGATATCTTGAATTGGTGTTTGTTTCTTCTGCATTGCCTCCCAAAATGAAGTTAAAAATCCTAAAACCCAGATCTATCCTTTGTATCAACAATTTCCTCGATATCGCAGTTGATAATGTCTGAAATAGCATCAGCAACCTTTTTTGTCGTTCCGGTTCTCGAATAATAGACAAGATGAGATTTCATGCTCTCACCCCTATGATCTCATTAAGGGGGAAACACCCCTTTTTATCTTTCGATTTGATCAAGGCAAATCTTTTTGTATCACCTTTTTCTCACCGTCTTTTAGCTCTAATGATCCAGAAGACCGAATTATTTTGAGATTTTCACGCCGTTCTTCCTCGGCCTCCCAACAGGCCAGATGACAGAAGGCACAATTGATGTTAAAAAAATCAGCTGGATTGGCATCTTTTCCGAAACCCAATTGGTTGAGGGTGGCTAAACGTAGCGCATTCTGGGATTTCAACCCACCTGCAAGCATGTGATCAACAAAAGTCTGTTGAAATAGCATGTTGGACTCCCTGTCATCTTCAGGAATATATATCCTCTAGGGAGACCACGTTGACCATTCTTTAAACCTCGATTGTCCTGTGAACCCGCCACATGACAACATACATTTGGATAATGCCCGTTTCTCTCCAATCGTTTCTTCAATTTCACCAATCTTAACCGTTTGAGACTTACTTGCACGAAAAAAATGTGCCTGACAGGCAGAGACACAGACTTTGCACCTATTGCAAGGATTATCCTTAAGATACGGATCAGGGCTTAATCTGGCATTGGTGACCACGCCCCCAAGGTATACACGCGCACCATACTCCTATGTTACCAAATTCCCGCTCCACCCAAGCCGACCGACCCCGCAAGCCACACCCACATACCGAAGAGATATCTTTGGGGTCAAATTTGGGTTTAAGAACTTTATTGAGCCGGTCTTTACAGAACGTACAAGGTGGTTGTCAGGATTTTTCTTCGTCAATTCAATAACACGCTTTAATTGTTCTATTATGCGCTTACCCCCTCTCTTAAAATAACGATAATCCATGTTGAGTTCACAGTTAATGGCTTCGTACCCTTTAGATTCCAAAAAATCCTTGATAGCATCTCCGATATCTTCCAATTTGTAGTGTATATTTCCTTCCTCTTCTGAGAGTCTCCTCTGGGCCGATAACTCTGTCTTTTGTAAAAAATCTCGAATGTTTTCCTTCTTCAGCGGCACAGCAAAACCAATTGCCGATTCGGCAGAAGGTAGATAGTACGTCGGATCCGAGCATTCGTGGCCCATCAGCCGGTCTTTTGAAGTAATTCCAACGAGTTCTGCTCCGGCTTTTATTGCGATCTCTTTTATCTTTGTCTCTAAGTTCATTTTATCTTCCTTTCAGTTTCCAAATCCTTTAACATCTGTCAGCCACTCTGGATGCTCCTTTCTTGCTTTTTCGATCTGATCTGTGGCTTCCTTTAGGATCAGAACACAGCCTTCAGGAATCGGGCATCCACCCGCCGAAGTAAGCTGCGCTTCTTGTGGCCCATTGAGCATCATGCCGTTATTATATGTGAGACCGGGAAACCGAACATTGTAGAGTTTGAAAACTCTGGAGTTCTCTTCTTCCATGTACCATCTACAAAAGCAGTTTTCCATCCCTCAAGATCAGATCACCATCAACCTCAACCGTCGATCTACGAATCACCATGTCCAAGTGAATGGCACAGTCAACCGTCCCATATGGGTATATCTGCCATGTATTTTCACCTATCGCCACATGTATTCCACCAGCAACTTTTTTGTCCCAGGCGTCGCAGTGTCCCATGAACTCAGCAAACCTATTTGTCCCGATAGCTATCTCTGAAAGGTTGTCTGCACCCGGATAGGTATCAATTAACTTTCTGACTTCTCCCGCTTCTTTTCCGCCCTCAACATTTACTACCTTGCCTTCTTCTACTGTTATTTTTAATGGCTCATCCGGTCCTTCTGGGTTGTTACAGATCTCTCTTGAAATCGCTCCATCTATGACAAGAACGCCATTTGCCGTACCCTCTCTTGGACCTCCCCATGCCTCTCCATCAGGAAATTGGGCTACTTCACCTGCCTCTCGAACGATTCCTCCGACCCACTTGTATGGTCCTTCAACTGCCCAGATACCTTCAATCGATGCTGTAAGATCAGTACCTTGCTTGCTTGTTATGTGTATCTCTTTTGACTTTGCCAGAAAATTGGTTATCTCTCTACTCAACCTGTATACATCTTCGTAGTCATGCTCTCTCATCGCTTTAAGAACCAGGTCAAGCTCTCTGCCACCACCCCATATACCGATGACTCTTATCTTCTTTTGATTACAGAGTTCCGCGAGTGCCTTTGAGTGTGCAGCCTCCCCAACCATTGAAGCCATTCCGATAGCAACATCTACGCCCTTGAGGGCTTCACCCATCACACCACCCATCTCCGAAACCGCTCTTTCTCGTACGTCATAGCCAACATTAAGGGCAGAGGATGGCAAGGTTATCCTTGTAACCTTGGCACCCAACCCCCTGCAAGCGGATGCAACAGCGCGAGCGAAGACCTTGTCTGTGGTAGCGTCACCAAATACAATGACCCTCTCTCCTTCTTTTACACATGCATGTTCTTTTGCAAGTTTGCGGGCAGCATTTATCTTTTCTTCATCATCTACCATCTCAAACACCTTCTTTTAAAAGACCAATACCTTCGCCTATAACTTAATATTTAATCATAATCTTTATCATATACAAAAACTTTTTTATGTAAAATGTCATGGAACATATATTTCTGCAATTCCAACAATTTCAAGGTCAATCGTAAACAATAAAATATATGATGTCCATCACTTTAGATATATAAGTTGATCGAGATACCAAGTCTCGATCAAATTTTCATTAAAACTACATTGCGGGGGTTGCCAAGCCAGGTCAAAGGCGCAGGGTTGAGGGCCCTGTCTCGTAGGAGTTCGCGAGTTCGAATCTCGTCCCCCGCAATTTTTAAAAAAACTACAAAATCCCTATCACATTATGCATTTGAGGTATAACCCTGACGCCTTCTAAAAGCGATCCTGCCAATTCAGCAAGTTCATAGATTTCACGCCTTGATGGCCCCTTAATTCTCCCAATCGGTGTAACCGGTTGGAGGACAAAATGAAATCTATCACGATCTTTACTCTGAATAGCGGATACGTCGATACACACCTGCCTAAAAGAGTCCATATCTGTATCAGAAAGGACGACCACTTTCACTATCGTATCCAGGCCATGCCCGCAGGATATCTCTACACAGGAGATCTCGTTCTCATAGAGCTCTTTATATCCATTCATGGGGACTGCCTCGTGATCCGGGAGTTTTATGTCGATTGCCGTATAATCGAAGTGATCAACTACCCTTCTGAACTTCTCTTTTGAGGGGGCACTCGTCTCGAGGTAATTCTTCCATCCCCTATTGTGAGATTCCTTTGCAATTGAGAAGAGAAAATCTTCATGCATAAGGGGCTCTCCCCCCGTAAATGAGACGGTGTTTGCATCTGCCGTCATTAAGCGCGCAAGTGAACTTACAACTTCTTCTATATCTATTGGATTTTCCACGATCATGAACTCTTCCATACCGGGCTCCACCTCAATTCTACAGAGCTTCACCATCTCTCTAGACTTTTGTGTATCGCAGTAGCAGCAATTCAGCGGGCATCCTGCCATTCTCACGAACACCTGCCTTCTTCCAACGTAAACCCCTTCACCCTGAAACGAGGAGAAGATCTCACATACATACTCCTTCATCCAGATTGAGATCGCTTCGTTTACACATCAATCTTTGGGATGGTAATCAAAGAATTTATATACACAGGAGGCTATCAGTAATTTGAAAAAATGACTGAGATAATTGAAGCACTTGTTCCGGGAGGTAGCGCAACGGCCGGTCCACCGATTGGGCCAGCGTTGGGTCCGATGGGAGTTAACATCAAACAGGTAGTCGACGAGATTAATGAGAAGACCAAGGACTTTGGAGGTATGCAGGTCCCGGTCAAGATAATCATCGGCGACGATAAGAGTATAGGAATAGAAGTCGGTACACCACCAACATCGGCTTTGATCATGCAGGAACTGGGGATCCAGAAAGGCTCCAGTGCATCAGGTACAGACGTTGTGGGTGACCTCTCGTTTGAGCAGGTTATTAAGGTAGCAAGAATGAAGATAGATGGTATGCTCTCATACTCTCTTAAGAATGCAACCAAAGAAGTGATAGGTACATGTGTCACAATGGGCGTTCAGGTCGAAGGTATGTCACCAAAGGATGCACAAAAAGCAGTTTCTGAGGGGAGATACGACGACGCCATACAAGGTGCGGAATAACAAGCCTGATGGCTTATTTTGAGTTTATTTGGTTTTTTTAAGCTTCTCCTTTTATTAGATAGCTCGATATTACCCCAATAAGGGCGCTTATACCGTATAATCCGCCGATCCAATCAGAGACCATACCGGCTATACAGACGATTAAAGCGACCCTCGCGTTCCGATTGACATCGTTTTTTATCAATATATTGATTGTTATGTAGAGTAGAATGCTCCCAAAGACAATATCAAGGACACCTGCCGTATTCATAGCTACAACTCCGCCGTCCCAGAATCTGATCGATAGATCCGCAGGCACAAGATTCAGAAACATCAAACCACTATAGATCATACCGATCGAGCTTACAACAATCCCAATTCTTGAAACAACCTCTTTAAGCATCAACTTCCTCCTGAATTCTATTCCGATATAACCTTATGTAATAACTCTAAATAAGACTCTCTTATCACTTCAGTTTTATCAAATCCCAATTCCTTAAGAATTTTAAATATCTTCTCTTTCTGCAACTTAAAATCTTCATCTTCTGACGTCATCTCGAGCTCAATAAACCTTCCAAGATGTTCTACATCATCAAGCACAATGCTTATCTCATCCATCCTGTAATTTCTCCTCTTTTTAATAACATTTCCTGCTTTAGAGAAACCTAGCAAGCTCAATATCTCATCCATCTTACGTGCGTCTTCTATTCTCACTTCCACTTCCTTCCGTGTCTTACTATCTTCATCAACCTTAGCGCCTTTATATGTCAATATACTCGTAATTTCTGATCCCTCGGCTTCAGTACAACGGATCCGTAGAGCCTCGTCAGTCTCTGAAAAGTCCCTGTAGGGCGTGTTATAATATGTGTCAGTGTGATCTTCAAAACCTACAAATGCGGCGCCAAATTCCTCAATCTTCCTCTCAATATCTTCTTCTATTATTCTTACTTTGACTTCTACTTCCATCATAAGTGACACTACCCAAAGATTGAAGCGCCGGGGCTAGGATTCGAACCCAGGCGTCTCAGAAGAGACAACAGGTCTCGAGCCTGTCGCATTAGCCACTCTGCCACCCCGGCATAATATATTATAAACTATATCTTAGGGAAACCTGATAAATGAAGTTTCTCATCTATTACGAGCGGAGCAATAAAAAACAGCTTAAAATTCTTTCTGAACGATGAACTCGCAATATTTATCCCCACGTGCCTTGCATTTCACTTCCTTGCATTCCATACGATGTCCGAGTATCACCTCAGCGCCTCCGGCGATCATACCGGCGATAAAATGACAGACAGGATCTTCCTGCTCTTCTTGATAACTGTCCGCAATCACAGAATTTTTAACATGAATACGGTAAAAATTTTTTTCGAAATCCAATTCAACGATTTCCATCAGCCCCATCCCAATCTGGCTGAGTTCCTTGAGCCCAATATCGAGTAATAATGATATCGATTTATCATCCAAAGGCTCTCTTCCAACGTCTCTAAATCCAAAGCCAGTGAAAAATATCTTCATGCTATCCATAATATGTTTCTTCTCTGCCTGGTATATCAAGGTGCCAGCAACCGGGCCAATCAAATTAGCAAGCTCTTTATAAACGACGGTGAATGTCCTGACATCGATGATTGCCCCCCTCATACCTCTATAGAATAGCTTCCCGTCTTTTAGCTTAACCCCTCTTATTACATTTTTCGGCAAATGTACCCCCCTTCGTCAGGATAAATAGAAAATGTAAACAATATTTATGCACTTATTGGATAATATCTCTTTTGATCCGTAATAATAAGGGATCCAGAATACTTTGATACCATCCATGCTGAAAGAAACGAGTCTATCTTCAAAAAAGCCTAAAGCCCCTTTTGAATGACGAATTCACAGTGCTCATCTCCACATGCTTTGCACTTAACCTCTTTACACTCCACATCGTGGCCGAGTAGCATCTCGGCGCCACCAGCTATCATACCGGCAATAAAAAAGCAGACGGGACGCTCTTGCTCTTCGTCATAACTCTCCGCAACCACCGAATCTTCAACGCAAAGACGGATAAATCCTTTACTTGCGTCAAAATCAGTGATTTTCATTGCACCCCAACCAAACCTGCTCATTAAATCAGCGACTCCCATATTTAAAAAAAATTCTATTGTTCTGTCGTCGAATGTCTTTCCATCAATCTCTTTAAATCCTAAGGTGGTAAGAATTGATTTCACACTCTCCGATGTTTGTCTTTTCACTGCCTTGTAGATTATTGTGCTTGAAACCGGGCCGATCAACTTATCGAACTCTTTGAAGATGATGCTAAATATCTTAAAATCTGTCAACCCCACTCTTATGTCATACAAGTAGAATTTACCATCTTCTATTTTTATACCGCTGACGACGTCTTTTGCCATACATACCACCCAATATTACCCAAAAATGGGAATATTGCTGATTATATATATTCATGCCATCTATTAGTACTTTTGGTGAAATATCATCCAAGGCTTCTCAAACCCTGCACAGTTAGCCCCTACTACACCGGCTTCAGGTCACGGTCACTTATTCATACTACTGCGGTTGCATTTTTGATGACCACGTCAGCAACCTCAACTCCAATATATGACCAGAATGTGAAAGCAACAAGCCTACCTGTAAAGCTTACAGTCACGAAGAACGAAGGTTTCATCTTATAAAGCCCACAGAAGAGGGCGAATAGATCAACAGGCATAAGTGGCACGAAACAGAAGAATACAAATATGGGGGTACCCCATTTATCCCAAAGTTCTTTAATGTGGTAATATTGCTCCTCATATCTCTTTTTAATGAATGGTTCACCAAGCCAGTATGCAAGAATATAGTTGATACCACATCCTATCGTAAATCCGGCAGCAGCAACAACCACGAGTGATATTCTGGGTATTCCTGCTGCACCGGCTATCGCGATGATTGCTGGAGTGCCAAGCGGAAGTACTGTCCCACTTATCACTGTCAGAAGGAAGACACCGGGAATACCATATTCAACAATCCCTGCGATATATTCATTCAACATTTCAGGATCTGCAGCATCAAGTTCCTGTACGTACATCACGAGAAGAGCACATAACACGAGCACAATGGCAACCATAGCTATCGAGACAGCTACCCACCTTTTCATGACTTCACCTTTTTCCCATACCTTCCTGAAATCTCTTCTTTTACCACCTTAATTGCGTCTATCGCACTTCCTCCAAAATCAATGGGTGATCTGCCTTCCAGATCTGCCTTCACCAATGTATCATCAAAGGGTATCTCTCCTATCACTGAGATCTCCTCCTTTGCAAGCTTATCTCTAATTATACTCGAACCGTTGGATTTGTTGATTACAGCCGCCAGATCTTTTATACCAAGATCGCTGGCCAGCCTCTTGATCCTCTTTGCAGTCTCTACAGATTTAGAACCGGGCTCGACAACTATTACCATGAGGTCGACACCTTTTGAGGTTCCTCTTCCAAGGTGCTCTATACCCGCCTCCATATCCAGTATAACGAGTTTCTCTTTAAATAGAATATGCCTCAGAAATGCGCTCAAAAACGTATTATGCGAACAGGCACAACCACCACCACCGCGTTCGATTGTACCCATAACAAGCATCTTGACACCATCCGGACCGACTACACCATAGTTATCTACAATATCATCGACCTTGGGATTCAACTTGATCAATCCTTCCGAGATCTCTGCACGTTCTTTAATCAAATCTTTAAGATCGGATAACGGTTTTGGACTACCTTTGACCCCAATTGCAGAAGCTAGGTTCATGTCCGGATCCGCATCAATTGCAATAACATCATAACCATCTTTTGCGAACAAGCGGGCAAGCACACCAGCGAGAGTCGTTTTACCCACTCCACCTTTACCGGTTACTGCTATCTTGATATTTAAAACCCCCGTCAAAGTATTGATAGAAGGACAGATAAAATTATCGTTATGTAAATGGCATTAAAGCTACCAGCCCCACCGACATTGAAAAATGCGCTACCATCATTCTTATCAATCGATAGCAATCTAATAACTATGCCTAGAAGTATTCCACCTACCCCGGTTATGAATATTATGGGTGCCGCATTCTCAGCCAACATAAGGGCAATAGGTGCCACTAAAAGACCAATATAGCTTGGTACTACGACTCCAACACCGTTTTTAATCTTTGAGAAGATGTGTGTTACAACGGCCATTATCAAAAGTATTACCAATATCTCCAGTTTTTGATTCATTATTATCAGATAGATCGCCATTATCAGGGGTAAGATAGATCCACCCGCATTCAATGTAATCGATGAGTTATATGCCACCCCTCCAGCCTCAAGTTCTTCTGCTATGGGAACTGAGTATATCTCCTCAAGCATCTTAGTCTCCCTGGGAGTATAATCCGGTTTTTTTGTTCGAAAACGATATATTGGGACCTCTATAGTACTTAAAAGAAGCATTGCTGTCACCAATGAAAAAAGAAGCATTGGCTTCATACCGAAGCTATCACCAGGTCTACCCTCATAACTGAGGATAAATATGGGGATCAACAGGAATATAAAAAAGACGAAAGTGTTGAGATCCGGTTTATTCAAAATCCCCCTCATCCATTTCACCAATCTAATTTATGTTCAACCTACTTATAGTCTTTTCCCCCAATGATTTTATCGTGATCTCGTCATCAATGACAACATAAGTGTTTGACTGGACCTTGCGTCTGCTTTTCCAGTGTCCCTCCACCCAGCTTCCAGAATTTATGGCCACTACCTTACCAATTTCAGAGTATGAACCTGCTCTATGGGTGTGACCGTATATGAAAAAATCAGTTTTCATCCGGTTATCCTCCATGAATTTGAGGATTGTTTGATACTGTTCTTTAACAGACATATATCTGAATACCCTGTTGGCCATGGATGAGATGCCGTTGATGGTCTTTGGTATCGTCAGTTTAACTCCAAATGAAGGATCGATCAACTGCAATCTATCGAAGTGGTGACCATGAATAAAGTGGAAAACGTTGTCGTTCACACTCTTCACATACTCTGGATAGGCCTCACATTTTACACCTCTTAATAATCTTCCCCAGACGCCGTTTACGGCCATCTCTGACAAATCTCCCGGACAAACCTGAGGATCATGATTTCCAAATATATAGACTATTTTTGTTTCTGAATCCTTCTCTAAAATAAAATCCCTCAGGCCACTGAAGAACAATTTAGAGTTATTTATCGCATCGTATGGTCTGGCCACCCAGAAGTCGAAGACATCTCCAAGTAAGATCAATTCATCGATGCCGTCAAGCTCCTCAAGTTCACCCAGGAATGCATCGACTGTGCCTTTATCTGTAAGGGATGCATCACGATAACCAAAGTGCAGATCAGAGATAACCACAAACCTCTTTTCATTTTCCGTAACTTCGTTAATCATTTACATAACTCATCCAGAAGCTCTTTTGCCCTATCTATTCTTATTGCACGTTCCTTAACCATAAGCCCTGCTATCTTGTCTACCAAGTCTCCCTGGGCCCCGGCAGAAATTGCTATGTTCTTGGCATGAAGGCTCATGTGGCCTCTCTGGATGCCCTCTGTTGCAAGTGCACGCATTGCAGCAAAGTTCTGTGCAAGTCCAACAGAAGCCATGACCTCGCCGAGCTCTGTTGCTGACTTAACGCCAAGTATCTTGACTGCGGCTTTTGCGGTCGGATGTGTCTTGGTCGCTCCACCAACAAGCCCCGCAGCTATTGGAATCTCGATCGTTCCTACCAGATCACCATCGCTGTTCTTCTCCCATACCGTGACAGGTTTGTACACGCCGGATCTGCATGCGTATGTGTGGACACCGGATTCAACTGCCCGCGTATCATTCCCGGTTGCTAGCACCACTGCCGTTATACCGTTCATCACACCTTTGTTGTGAGTTGCAGCCCTGTAAATATCGGCTTCGGCAAAGTGATACGATCGCACAACCGAATCGACAACATCTTCTCCTCCTATCGCTTCTTTCGAGAAGATTGCCCGGGCACGCATCAATCGTTTATCCGCAAGATTTGATATTATCCTGAGGAGGGCCTTTCCTCCCGTTATCTCTTCAATCAGCGGTGATACGGCTTCAGACATCGTATTGACGGTATTTGCACCCATCGCATCTCTACAGTCCACTATCAGGTGAACGATTATCATCGGACCAGATTTTGTCGCAACTACCCTGACCTCGACATCTATTGCTCCGCCACCGACTTTTATGAGGAACGGATCCTGCTCGTTTGCAAGCTTAATTATCTTATCCTTCTTCTCAAGTATGCCAAATCTTGCCGCATATGGATCAATTACGTCGACTACCTGGATCTGTCCTATCATCACCGGCCCGGTGCTTGAGGCTGTAAATCCACCTCTGTCACGAGCCATCTTTGCAGCATTACCAGCAGCCGCAATCACGGAAGGCTCTTCGATTGCCATTGGTATCAGGTAATCTTTACCGTTTATAAGGAAGTTGGTGGCAACTCCGAGAGGCACATCGATCTTTCCGATCACATTTTCAACCATTCGATCTGCCTGCTCTATCTCAAGCTGACCATCAATATTATTCACCTCTTCATCAGTCAGATCTGCGAAATCTTTAACAACGTCCATCCGCTCTTTTACACTCAGCTTAAAAAAACCGGAAACCCTTGATGTCTTTACCATAATAACTCCTCTGCATGATAAACGATCTACTTTTTATTCTTTACCTATAAACCTCCCAACGTATAAAACTTTATCGTCCTCTTGCTCTGTCGGGTTACTATCTTTTTTGAGCAAAACATAAATAGGATGACTGTCTTTTATTAAACGGTGAAATACATATGGCCTATTGTCCAAAATGCGGTAAGCAGAATGAGGATAATGCAAAATACTGCAATGACTGCGGCGCAAATTTAACGGGTAAGAGAGATCGTGAGCAAGAGTGGGAAGATCGTTGTGAAGAGGAATGCAGCGGCGGTTCACGTCATGGCTCGCTCTTCTGGGGATTGATAATCACTTTTGTCGGTCTGTTTATTGTGTTTGAGTTCGGACTTAAGAACATTGAAGGGCTGCCAGCTTGGGTTTACGATATTTCGTTAGGCTGGATCATTCCTGTCATCATTGGCATCGCAATTCTGATCGCGGGAATAAGGATAATAACAAAGAGAGATTGAGCTCAATAGATCTTACAGTCTTCACTACAATCTCTACATATTTTATCGTGCTGCCAGCTTGAGATCTGGATCCTCGTATCTAGGAAGAGAAGGGATATGATAACCGTGATTATGCCGTAGCTTGTGCTGCCTGTTTGCTGGAATATGCCGACAACGATAAAGGAGAAACCGATAACAAGAAATATATTCGAGATCGTGTGTAAAAGTGAATTCTTCATGGGAATTAACGTTTCTATGAAATTGAGGATTTTAAAGGTCATTCCAAGGATGATCAACTGATGAAGGATATGTGGCTTTATTCTGCCGGGTAGAACGACATAAGCACCCATAAGAATGATGGAAATTATCGAACCGAGTGCAAGGCCAGTGCAACCTGCACATAGAATTTTTTCATTAATCTTAATCGTATGCCCTTCAAATTGCTCGCAATCCGGGTGGTGTCCTTGGATTCTTCTTTTTTTTATTTGTGACCCTTTTTTTTCTGGATCGTGGTTAGGTTGTTTTGTAAGTCCACTGATCCAGTTTGGCCTGATTGCAAGCGAGAAGCCAAATATACAGATAGTTATGAAGATCCCTCCCAAGAGCAGCCTGTCGATGGTCTGGATGGTGGTTGTGGTGCTTGTATCTTGAGGGGCCAACCGGGACATGAGTATGATCAATGCCACCCCTATCGTTGAAAGCATCAGATAATAGATGACACGCTGTTTCTGGTTCAAATCAGACTCCTCAGATTGCCCAATACTCTTTTCCCCGCCATGTGACGGTGGATTCTTCTTTTTGTCTCATTTTTTGAGAAGAGACCGGATATATTCTGCGAGATAGAACCGTAAAAACCCCTGTAGCAACGGTAAAGTTCTTCCTGCACCTCACGCCGGGATAATGTCTCAGTGGGCATGATTGCATGGACCATGTCGTAGTGAGCGTAATTTGTATCCTCGATAAGCCCGTTCTTCAGTGCCATTTCATATACTTCGGTCCCGGGATAAGGTGTGAGGATAGTATACAATGCAAGACCCACGTCCAGATCAAGTGAGAACTGCCTGAGCTTTTCAATGGATTTAACGCTGTCTTTTCTTGAGCCGATGACAAACATGGCCTGGGTGAAGATATCGTTATCGTTTAATATTTTCATCGCTTTTGATGCATCATCAACATGCGCTCTCTTCTTAAAATCCTTTAGGAATTCAGGTGAATTACTCTCAACGCCGACGAGAACCCAGCTATTACCTATCTCTCGCATCTTAGCAACCAAATCGGGATTATTTGCAATGTCATCAGTCCTCGCCTGAAAGAACCACGAAATATCATCTGTGAATCTCCTATTTTTAAGCTCACGCCACAACTCCTTTGTCCTTCTATCATACCTGAAGTTGTCATCGGTGAGCCACATGAACCCTCCATCAAACCTCTCGTTATAATACTCCATCTCATCCGCTATTCGCCTTGCAGATTTTGCCCTCCATACACCGTTCCAGTGCCTCCATTGGGTGCAAAAGGAGCATCTATGGTTGCATCCGCGTGACCCTTCAAGGATCATATAGTTGGTGTTCTTCTTTGCCATCATAGTGAAATGATATCTTTTGATATTCTTTTCAACGAGGTGGTATGCGGGATACGGTAAGGTATCAAGGTCTTCGATCAGGGGTCGGGGTGGCGTGTGAATAATTCTTCCATTATGCCTGAACGAAAGTCCTTTCACCCTGCTTTCCTCTTTTTCACTCATCAAAGTCCTTATCAATTCAACGAGTGTTACCTCTCCCTCATCCCTGACGATGTAGTCGATTTCGGGAAAATCGGATAAGGATTCCTCTGCTGTAAATGAAAAATGCTGACCGCCAACAATAGTGATGATCTCATCGCTCACATCTTTTGCAATCTCTGAAACCTTTGCGCAGACGTATGCGTTACATGTAAATCCCGAAGCGGCAACAATCGATGGAGAGAAAGACTCGATATCTCTTTTCACGTTATTCCAGTCCTTTCTTTCTGCCTGACAATCGAGGATCTCTATCTCGATTTCAGGTATTTTCTCTTCCAGGTACGCGGCAAGAGTAAGCAGTCCCGTAGGTGGTGGAAGGTACTCACCCATCAAGAACCAGTAGTCCTTTGGAGGCTCGACGAACAGTATCTTTGAAATTTTTGGAGGCATTATTTTCACTCGATATTGATATGTGATAGGAGAAGTTATTCTTTTTTACCTCAAGAGACGAGGAATGATTCGTCCGGTTTTCTTCATATACTCGCGGTACTCATCTCCAAAGTGCTCAAGCATCGTCTCTTCCTCCAGCGGAACACGCACAATGTACATGAAGATGAAGGCCACCAGAAATGCAGGACCTGCGATCCAGTTCTGGAGTAACAACGCTTGAGCGACTGCCCATAGCCAGTGTGCGGCGTACATAGGATGTCTGATATAGCGGAAAACACCATTGGTTACAAGTGCGGCTTCATCTTTGATCTCAATTTCTGGTGAAAAGTTTCTTCCAAGGTCTGTATGCGACCTCCAGAGCAACCACAACGCGATTGTAAAGACCACAACGCCTGACAAGCCGGCCCAGGTTGGTAAGTGATAATCGATAAAGTCCAACCACGATGTGAAGACATAGACGAGAGGTAAGACCTGCATCCCAATGAATGAAAGAAACATTACTGGCACTTCCTTGCGTGACATGCTGTCACTTGAACTTCTCTTCCCTCTGTCTCGTCTATAACCCGAAACCCTGATCCCTGCCATCCGGACCACAACTCCTGCAATAAAGAAGATCAAGAAGACAATCTTATATGTATTATCAAGCATGGGTGCACCTCTTTTCTTTAATCGGGGCTTTGTATATCAATCCGATTTAGAGGTGTATAAGGGTTTCGGCGAACAACTCAAGAGACGCGGTGAGACTGCGGCGTTGGTAACACGAAAGGGACGAAAGTCCCTTCACTTTCACCCCAAGCTTACCAAATGAGGCGTAAACCACGCCTCATACACCCATGTCCGATCTCCTGAGGAGATCCGACTTTCGGGCTAAAGCCCGAAAGGGTATTTAGCCTTTGACGGGAGAATCGGAATCTAGTCTTAGTCAAGAACACTTTCACCACACGCTTACCTAGCTCTTATAAAGTAGACACGATTAGTATAACTTAAGAAGTGGCATGGTTCCCTACCAAACTTTTAGATACAAGTTTGAACAAAACAAGGGGTGCAGAGCACCCCTTAAATCCGACTGAAAGTCGGACATTCTTAATCAACTTTCGGTACT
>JAXHTJ010000005.1:0-35916 GCA_034190245.1 Halobacteriota archaeon
TTGTTAGCGTAATTAAGTAAAAACGATAGGGGGTACTTAAAGTCAGTAAAAACGGTGTGTTCAGATGGAAAAACCTCTCGAAAAAAGGGGGAGTTATGGGTTAAAGTGCGGAGTTACGGTACAGAATTTTTCAAAAATCACTTAAAGTTAAAATATCCCTTCAACATCTGAAATTCTCGGGCAGAACTCGTTTTCTTCCACCTCTTCTTTAAATTTTAAAGCATCATCTGGGTCATTGGAACCATCCCAGCCACCATCGACAATATATGCTTGATGAGGTTTGCCTTTGAAGAGCGCTACCTTATACTCGCAATGTGTGTAGGATATCTTGCAGTTGTCCGTTACCATCGGACAATTCACTTTACAATCTTCAATTTTGCAATCTTTGAGAAGAGAACCGTAGTTAGGTGAGATAAGAAATATCGCTATATCGCTATCCTCCAAATTGCCTATTCCAACCTCTTGGGAGGTTCTTCCGTCGGGGATACATCTTTCCATGCCAACGCCTGCGAGCGCTTCATCCAACTCTTCAAGAAGCTGCCCCCTTTTCTCTTTCAGATCTCTAAACGTGGAGTCTACAAATACGCGAAGCATCGAGAAACACCTACAGGATAAAGGTCTTTGGATCGTTTATTATTTAAATGCTGGCATATCTTTCCGGATTGGAGATAACGACGCATTTAAACATTCGCTGGTCTTTAAACTTTTAAGGGAACGTCCTTACCCCCACCCCCAAAACTACTTCTCAGCACAAAGTACCTTCATCCACTCAAATGATTCTACTTCAGAAACTCTGATATCTTTGAATCCCACGTCCCTGATAAGCTCGGACCATGCCTCAAAACTTATACAGTACTCCCCATCGTTCAGGATATGCTTCTTCCCGTTGTCATACATCCTGATAAACGAATCGACGCCGCCATCTTGAAGCGCAAGGGATAACTCCTCCTTTAAGTAGTCAAGTATACGCCCAAGCCTTTCAACATCATCCAGGTCGCCTGATGTGTCAAGATCCAGATCCCCGATCACAAATCTCCCATTCGGTCTCAGCATTCTGTAGATATCATTCAATGTCTTCTTCTTATCTTTGACATGGTGCAACGTGACTGTGGATGCGATAATATCAAACGAAGAATCCTCAAAATCCAGTTTTTCAGCATCTCCGGCTTTTATCCTGACTTTGCCCCTGAGATTGAGCTCTTCGATCTTCTTCCTCCAGATACCAAGCATCTCTTCAGACTGATCGATTCCGTATATCCTACAATTAGCCGCTTCAAGGAATTTCAAACTCAATAGGCCTGTACCGCATCCTATATCAAGAACGCTTTCTCCATCCTTTACCTCTGAGACCTCAACGGCAAGATCGAGCATATCATGGTGTCTCTTCATCTTGCCCAGTGTCTGATCATACTCGTTTGACCACTCTTTGAACCAGTCTTCAGTTGTTTTTGTCATCCCAGCTCCCGCTTTCTACTTCCTCATATCTTCGTATATGATTTTTCATTTACCACATACTATTGTTCCTTTATAACAACTCCTCGTCAGAACCTCCGCGAGGACTTTCACACTCAAGCAACCTCTCAAGAGGTCCCCATCATGCTTAAACCAGACACGACCCATAAAGAAACTTTTATTATTATATAGCATGTTATGCTATGCAATAATCAGGAGGATTAAAAATGGGAAAATGGATTGGACTGATATTGGTGCTGATAATGCTAGCAACATTGTCGGCAGGATGTCTAGGACCAGAAGAAGAAGTTACACCAACGCCTACAGTTGCACCGCCAGATGCAACAACCCCCTCAGCAGAGCCTACGGCAACACCTATACCTGAGCCACAAGAGCCAGTTAAACTGGTAAGAATGGGTGGTCAAGATATGGTTCAGAGGCTTGGTACAGGGGATATTGCTGGATTTATTGGATGGGAGCCGTATAATGCAGAAGCCGTTGTTGAAGGTAACGGAAAGATACTGATGAACTCAAGTGAAATTTGGTCTCATCATCCATGTTGTGTCGTTGCCTACGATTACAACTGGTATGAGTCTGTTGGAGATGCAAATGAGACACTAAAGAGAATTGCTTGGGTACATATGAAGTCAACTGAGTGGATCAATGAAGCAAAAGACTCAAACTCATCCAATCATACAAAATTGATACAACACGCAGAGAACTTCACAAAGCGTAGTCCAGAGGTGATCGAGATGGCACTTGCAAACATAGACTTTGACTATACTACTGATGCGGAAGGAACTGAGACATATATACAGAAGATATCTGAATTTGGAGTATTCGATGAAAGCAAGTGGGAACAATCTGGTTACCAAAATGCAAGTGATTACTCAACTTCTCTGATAAACGATGAATATGTCAATTGGGCAATTGAAAACTCAAATATGCCCACCGACGAGATTAAGTTAAACGAAACAGTCGATGTTCGATTTGGATATCTGATTGAAGACTTGCACCAAGTGGCATTCTGGATAGCATGGCAAGAGGGATGGTTCGAGGATGTCGGAATTAATGTTACGGTTGCCCAGGGCGCACCATTCGCAAATGGCGCTTTCGAGATGACTAAGGGCTTTAAACAAAACGAAGTGGATGTAGGGTATCTGGGAATTGCACCAGCAACTGTTCACCGAATTAATAGCAACGACTTCTCAGTGGATGATGCGAGAATTAACGTAATCACTGGCGTTAATTACATCGGTTCAGCAATAGCGGTGAGCGAAGAAATAGACTCGATGGAAGATTTAGCAGGAGAAACTGTTGGATTCCCAGGTAAGGGGACAGTTCAACATTTGTTGTTCTTAACGGCTGCGGAGAATGCAGGACTAACAGTTGAAGAGTGAGTAATGCGAGGGGTCCAAATAAAATTAAGAAGCAAGTACATTGTACAGCTTCTTTCTATTTTTATTTTTATTTTTTTTTGGTACGTATTAGTAGTGGGAGCAAGGGAAGGTATTCTCACCATACCCCTGGTCCGACTAAGCGACATACCAACACCAATTGAAACTGGTTCTGCCTTTCTAAATTCCCTTTTCACGGAACAACACGGTCCGGTTATATCGCATGGTTTGATAGATCACACCATTGCAAGTTTAACCCGTGTAGTAGAGGGCTTTATAGTGGCTTTTTTAGTTGGGGTCCCAATAGGTCTCGCCATAGGGTATTCCAAGCCCGCTGAAAATGTTTTATCCCCTGTTATTGAAGTAATAAGGCAAATCCCACCAATGGCATGGATACCAATAGCGTTATTTGTTTTTATATATGGGAGGGTGATCTTTATTGTTTTTATTGGTGTTGTGTTTCCATTGATTCTAAATACTTCTCACGGTGCCAAATCAGTGGATTTGAAGCTCATCGAATCTGCACAAACGATGGGGGCAATCAGATCATCCAAAATTTTAACAAAAGTTATTATCCCTGCTACACTGCCATCCATACTAACTGGAAGTAGAATTGGTTTGGGAGTTGGCTGGATGTGTATTGTTGCGGCTGAAATGCTTGCCGACATACCTGTTGGGTTGGGATACCACGTGTGGAACATGGCTGCTATAGGACGTTATGCTGAAATGGTTGCTACCATGTGTGTAATTGGGTTGATTGGATTTTTAATGAATGAAATGATATTGGTAACTGACAGAAGGCTTCTAAAATGGCGTTAGTCGCAGACAATCTATCAAAAAAGTATAGCGGCTTCACAGCGATTGAAGATCTCTCATTTTCTGTTGAAGATGGCGAGTTTGTCTGCATCATCGGTCCAAGCGGCTGTGGGAAAACAACACTACTCAGGATGATAGCGGGGCTTGAGAAGATAACGACTGGAGATATCATTCTGGATGGTAGGAGGGTTTCAGGACCCGGAAACGATAGAGGTTTTGTCTTCCAGGAGTACACGCTCTTTCCATGGAGAACTGCTCAGAAGAATGTTGAATTCGGCCTTGAGATTCAGGGTATAAAAAAGGCTGAGAGGAAGATAATTGCAAGCAAGTATATAGATCTTGTTGGACTCAATGGCTTTGAAGATAGATATCCAAAGGAGCTTTCTGGTGGGATGCAGCAACGTGTGGCAATAGCAAGAGCACTTGCAAGTAATCCCGAGATACTACTCATGGATGAGCCGTTTGGAGCGCTGGATGCCCAGACAAGAAACCTTATGCAGGGCGAACTTTTAAGGATCTGGGAAAAGGAGCACAAGACCATCTTATTCGTGACTCATAGTGTTGATGAAGCTGTATTTCTTGCAGACAGGGTGGTTGTTATGACAACAACACCAGGCAGTGTTAGAGAGATAGTAGAGATAAATATAGATAGGCCGAGAAAAAGAACAGATACAGAGGTTAATAGAATAAGAGATCACCTCCTGAGCCTCTTAAATGTCAAATATAAAGATAGCTTTGGAGATTGAGGTTTTATAGCTCAAGACTGTGGGAGATAATTAATCCGTGAACAAGTACAACACAGAACATCTTTTATCCGCTTAGAATCAAGATTCAGAGTTATTACTCACTTTGGGACTTCTGCCAAGGCGGATGTTCCGAAAAAATATAGGGAGGAGGGTTTATGTGGTATTTCCAGAGGTACAAAGAGAGCAAAGTAGATTTTATATTTTGTCCCAAAGCCTGAAAATCGAAAATTATTTATAATATTAAGTAGTAACTATAACTAACTAATTAATTTTATTTAACTAATTAGGTAAAGTTATGGCTAATAAAAAGTTAATGGACAACCACAACCGTAAACTTATACTCTCGGAAGTGATAAAAAGAGATGGTGAAGGATGCACTGCATATGGGTTATTGAAAGAATGCAGTTTTGATATATCGATCTCTGCCATCAGTCAACATTTAAAAAAACTCGAAGAGGAAAGATTTATCTGTGGTGAGGTCTGTGATACTATAATTCAGCAAGGAAGGTACAAAAAGACATATAAGATTACTGAAAACGGTAAGTGTAAGATACTCGAAAGTATAGAAGAAGATGTATCTCTAATCGTGACGAAGATGTCGATTAAAGATCGCATTGAATTTTTGAATAGGATTGAAGAGATTTTAATGTTGAAAGAGGTGAATAAGTAATGGAAGAGATAGATAAAGAAAAAATTGAAAGTGATGATAGGTATGATGAGCTGATAGAATGTCCTGAATGTGGCTCACCAAATATTGTTCGTGATTATGAGAGAGGGGAGGTTTACTGTGGCGAATGCGGCCTCGTTATCGATGAGAATATCGTTGACCAGGGGCCGGAATGGAGAGCATTTGACTCTGAACAGATAATGAAAAGGGCGAGAACTGGTGCGCCCACATCATACACGATTCACGATAAAGGGTTATCAACAACAATTGATTGGAGAAATAAGGATACTTACGGGAAGACGATATCTTCACAAGAGCAGGCAAAGTTCTACAGGTTGAGGAAGTGGCAGAAACGTATAAAAGTGAGTGACTCAAGCGAGAGAAGCCTTATTTTTGCACTATCAGAGATAGACAGAATGGGATCTGCACTCGGTCTATCGAGAGGTATAAGGGAAGGTGCAGCTTTACTTTATAGACAGGCTGCTGAGAAAAAATTGATAAGAGGAAGGAGTATCGAGGCATTGGCAACAGCAGTGCTTTATGCCACATGCCGGCAGTATGGAGTTCCAAGAACATTGGAAGAGCTGGCAGAGGTCTCGAGAATAGGTAAGAAGGAGATTGGTAGAACATACAGATTTCTCGCTCGGGAGCTTGAATTGAAACTTCAACCGGTCTCACCGATGGATCTTGTACCTCGGTTCTGTTCCAAGTTAAATCTCAGTGGAGACGTTCAAGCAAAAACAATTGAGATCCTGCATGAAGCCGAAGAGAAAGAGGTGGCGATAGGAAAAGGGCCTGTAGGTTTGGTTGCTTCCGCAATATACATAGCAGCTACACTACTTGGTAATCGCAGAACCCAGAAAGAGATTTCAGATGTCACAGGAGTAACAGAAGTCACAATCAGAAATCGTTACAAAGATATAGCTGAAGCGCTGGATATTGGTACATGAGATGCCCCGAAGAAGGCTCAAGCTTATTTCCCTTCCCAAGAATCAGAAGTGGCCAAAAGGAGCTTCTATCAGATGTAGAAAGCGTCCTTTCAGATGGGCGACATCTGATCGCACATGCCCCCACGGGTATAGGTAAAACTGTAGCTGTATTGACCCCTGCTTTAGATTACGTCCTCAAGAACAATAAAACAATAATTTTTCTCACCCCAAAGCAGTCACAGCATAAGATAGCTGTCGAGACGCTTAAGATGATAAAATCAGCTTCAGATATCGATTTTATCGTTGTTGATATAATATCAAAGCAGGATATGTGCCCGAGAAGCATATCAAAAGAGCATCATGCATTCTTCAGTGAATTCTGCAAGATTGAGCAGAAGACCAGAAGTTGCAGATATTTCAGAAGGTACGATAACGATATCGTGAATACCATAATCGGTAATATTTTACATGTCGAAGAGCTCTGTGATCTATGCAATAGCGGTGGCGTATGCCCTCACAGGACTGCACTGGATGCGGCTGAAAATGCAGACGTGATCATCTGCGATTACAACTACATATTTTCGAGAATATCCGAGACTTTACTTCCACGCATAGGAAGGTCGCTTGAGGATCTGATAATCATAGTGGACGAAGCCCATAACCTTCCCGATAGGATAAGAGACCAGTTGAGCGATGTTCTGACGCTAAATGATATAACTGAAGCTTCAAACGAGATGAGAAATGAAGATCGTACGCTCTACAGGCATCTTACCGATCTCAGGGCCTTCTTCAACAATATGATCAAAAATATGCCTGATAATTCCGAGACGAAGGTAGACCGGGGATTTTTCATCAGCGGGGTTGAAAAGATACTGAAAAGCAGATTTGATCCCATAAGCTATGAAGAATTCATAGACGAGCTCAGAAGGATAAGTCTTGATTCCAAGAAGGACTACTGGCACATGATGGATCTCGCGGAGTTTCTGGATGGCTGGAGTGTTAAAGAGAGATGCTCGCGGATCTTTACAAACAATGAATCCCCTAAATTGTCCTACAAGCTACTCGATCCTTCAGTACTCTCAGGGGATGTGCTCTCAAATTCATACTCAGTTATAATGATGAGTGGCACCATGTATCCCATGGAGATGTACGCCGAGATTCTAGGTGCAGACCCGAAGAGAACGCTTCTGAGGGAGTACGAATCGCCATTCCCAAAAGAGAACAGGCTGATCGTAGTAACAAAGGAACTTACCACGAGATACGCCGAGAGGGGCGACTTAATGTACAGGCGCATCGCTGAAAAGATATCAAAGATCCTTGATTGTGGAAGTGGAAATACTGCCGTCTTCTTTCCCTCTTATGCACTGATGCAGAGCGTCATGGTCCAGCTTCCGGGGAAGGTGAGAAGGGAGATAATTGTTGAAGAGAGGGGGATGAATAAGGAGCAGAAGAATGGTTTGTACGAATTTCTGAAGAACTCTGGAGGAACCTTATTTGGTGTCCAGGCGGGCTCACTCTCTGAGGGGATCGATTATGAAGAGAATATCCTCACCTCGGTGATCGTTGTGGGGATTCCTCTGGGACCTCCTACACTCGATACGAAGAATCTGCTAGATTATTATTTAGGCAAGTTCGGGAGGGAGAAGGGGAGGTGCTATGGTTACGTCTATCCAGCGATGAACAGGGCACTTCAGGCAGCGGGCAGAGGAATAAGGAGCGAGGACGATATAGGTATCATAGTCCTGATGGATTACAGGTTCGAGTCCAGACCCTATTCGGATTGTTTCCCATCCGATTACAACGTCCAATCGACCGGTGAAGTTGAGAAGTTGTGTGCAGAGTTTTTGCAGAATCACGGGAGGATGGGATAAAATTTAGCCAAGACTGTTGTTCATCATCCAGATTATTGTAGAAGTTATATACACCTCAATTATTGCTGAAATAAAGAGGAGGGGAACCACCAGAAATGAGAAGATCCGCAATCCTTTTACAGATTCTTCCTTGATGTGGGATTCTCCAGTTAGCAGCAGGAGCAGTACTTCATGGCCAAGTTTGAGACCGATTGCGGCAGACAAGAAGACCATAGGTAGCTCTATTATGCCGTGGGGTAGGATTGCCATAATCACAAAAAAAATTCCTGCTTCCTGTTCTGCTATCTTAACAACGATTCCGACCATAAATCCATTTATGGCTATGAATGCTATTGGCACCAGTCCAAAACCTATCCCAACAATCAATGTTATGAAACTCAATCCTGCATTTCTTCCAAAGATGCTCAGCATAATGAGCGGTGGGGGTAATTCGGTCAGACCGCCAAACTCTTCTCCTAGTTCACTCATCAGCTCCTCAGAGAAGGTAGGATCAAGAGCACCGTACATGATTCCAGACATCATGGATAACAGGAAGATCAGTGATATGAACAGGATATGGTACCTGATCGAGCGTAGATACCTCCTAACCTCACTTACAAATTCACTTGCCATATCAAACTCCTAAGGTCATACGAAGCGTATTTCTAATTCCGGGACCGATCCCGAGCATAAGTATCGTCAGAAGCACGATATTTTTTAACTGAATATCTTCTTCGTCTGAATAGTACTTATATAATATGTATAACGTCGGGATAAGCACAATCAGCTTTAATGGATACATCACTACTGCAGAATCTGTATAATCTATCAATAGATTTTCCAGTACATGTTTCCCGACATAACCCAGTCTGCTTATTCCAATGTAGCTTGATGAGGCATCGATTAGATGTGCTGTCAGGATAGAGAAGCTCACCCAGCTTGTCAGATAGTCCAGCTCAAAATGACGACCTATTAAGAGAATAATGGACGAGATCGCTATTGAGATACCCACGATAACCAGAGGTACCCACATCAGTTCGATCTCCTTTGCCATAATCAAGATTGTAAGGCTAACAATCACCCATACCACCCCGATGGCTCCAAAAAGAGGGATAAAGTCCTTAACATTTCCCATCTTGTACAATTGAAGGGATACGATCAGCGCAGATATACATCCAAAGAAGATAAGAAAATAGATGAGTGGCGAGATGAATAAGTAACGCACCGGCGCCTCAAATATCTCTGCATCTTCCATAACTCTCAAAATCGACCCGACAAACATGTATGGAGAGACTGCAAGTATGAAGCGCTCATCGATCTTTACATCGAGCCTTTTTAAGAGCCTTAAAACTAAGAAAAGACACAAACCTAATATAACTGCATAGGTTATTGTATCAACAGGGTTATATTTGGTATCGTAAACGATAGGGTTAATATAGTACTTCTGAATAAATTCGTTTATACTCATCTTAATCCTCTATGGTGCTAACATGAAACAGAGTAAATGGATGCAATTGCCTCGAAGCGTAGTTATTGGTCATGATGTGTTATTTGAGGTTGGTAATGTCTGTAAAGAACTTAAACTTAGCGGTTCTGCGATTTCAGTATCTGGTTCTACCACCAGACATTGTGCGGGAGAGAAGATCTGCGAGATTCTTAATGATGAAGGGTACGATGTGAAGATTGTAGAGATAACTTCAACTAACGAGTATGATGTAGAGAAGGTTAAAGAGGCAGTGGAAGAGGTGAGGGCGCATTTTATGCTGGGTGTTGGTGGTGGTAAGGCAATAGACGTCGCCAAATTTGTCTCAAGTGAGTTCGAAATACCGTTCTTAAGCGTGCCTACTGCTGCGTCTCACGATGGAATTGCTTCTTTCTCTGCATCTATAACACGGAATTCTCAGAGAGTCTCCATCCCCGTCCAAGCGCCACTTGGAATAATTGCCGACACCTCCATCATATCCTCTGCACCGAAGAGATTGATTGCATCTGGATGTGGCGATATCATATCCAATTACACGGCCGTCAAAGATTGGGAGCTTGCTGCCAAGTTGAGAAATGAAGTATACAGCGAATACGCCGCAGCACTCTCGAAGATGACGGCGAAGATCGTTTTAGACAATTCAAGATCTATTGTATCAGGACTTGAAGAACCTGTTCGTACAGTTGTAAAGGCACTGGTCTCCAGTGGAGTCGCCATGAGTATTGCAGGATCCTCTCGCCCGGGATCTGGTTCCGAGCATAAGTTCAGCCACGCTCTGGATAAAATTGTTGAAAAACCTGCCTTGCATGGGGAACAATGTGGAGTTGGTGCGATCCTGATGATGTACCTTCACAGTGGAGATTGGCATATTATTCGGGATTCATTACGTAAGATCGGTGCCCCCACAAACGCAAAAGAGTTAGGTATTAAAGAAGAGTATATAATCGAGGCATTGATTCATGCTCATGAGATAAAGGGGGAAAGATACACCATATTGGGCCCCGGTCTCACCGAAAGTGCCGCTGAAAAACTTGCAGTGGCAACGAGTGTAATATAAATTAGTGAGGTGAAAGAGATGGTCGAGGATACAAATGTAACTCTAATAGGAACAAAATTGGCGAAGATTGGAAACGAATTTATCTATAAAGGCTCATCTGTAGAATGCGATAGCTGCAAATTGAAGAACTCTTGTCTAAATCTGTTCATTGGCAAACGATATAGGATCCTTGGATTGAGGGGTGGAACCGAGCACGATTGTCCAATTCACGACTCTGGTGTTGTTGCGGTGGAAGTTATCGAATCTCCCGTATTCACAGCGATTGAATCGAGAAGAGCATTCAATGGCTCTAAAATTTTCTTTGAGCATATACAATGCGATAATAAAGACTGTAATGCATATGAACTCTGCCACCCCACCGGGCTAAATGATGGGGATAGATATACGATCTCCAAGGTAATCGGCGATATCTCTGACGACTGCTCAAAAGATCTTTCGCTGAAATTGGTGGAACTTAAGAGATGAGTAAGTAAAAGAAAAGCTTAAAACTTCAAATATCCTTCAAACCATGCCCCGTAACCAGTAAAAGCACCTTTGAATCCTTAATTTCATCTCTCAACCTTTTGAACCCAGCGAGACTGGCCGCACCAGAGAGTTCAGCAAAGATTCCATCTCTTGCAAGTTCTCTTCTCGCAGTTTCGATCTCTTTATCCGAGACCGCTATGCCAAGCCCTTTGGATTCTCTCAAAGCTTTGAGGGCACTCATCCCATCCAGTGGATCGCCACATGCTATTGCCTCGGCCTTTGTTTTTGGCAAAATCGGATCTATATGATCCATATCCTCATTTAAAGCCTTTACAACGGTGTTACATCCTCTGGCCTGTACACCTATCAATCTGGGTAGCCTGTTTATCAGTCCTACAAGTTTCAACTCCTTTATGCCTTTCCACAATCCATGTATCAAGGTACCGTTGCCTATTGGGCTTATTATAAAATTCGGGTAAGTCTGGTCCATAATCTCAAAACCTACCGATTTCTCCCCCTCACCTCTGTAAGCATAATCTCCCATCAGGTATGTCCCAGACTTTTCATAAGCTCTCTTTGCCAGATTCATGGCCCTGGTATAATCGCCCTTTATGAGCCGGATATCCGCACCATAAGCTCTGATCTGCTTAATCTTGTTATCAAGTGTTTCATCCGGAACATAGATGGTGGCCTTAACACCGCCTCTTGATGAGTAAGCAGCAACAGAAGCACCCATATTCCCTGTTGAGGCGCATACAACCTCGCATGCTTTGAACTCTATTGCTTTTGAGAGCTCAAGTGTACTCCCCCGATCTTTGAAACTCCCCGTGGGATTCAAGTGCTCACACTTGTACAAGACGTTATTGTAAACCTTCGACTTTATCAGAGGGGTCCCACCCTCCTCCAGAGAGACGATGTTCGAAAGCTCTATCAAAGGAAAAAACTCCCGATACCGCCAATGATTGAACGGACGCTTCTGTAGCTCATCCCATGATATTCTGTCCTTTATCTCCTGGTAGTTGTAGATGATCTCGAGGCTCCCACCACACTCGCATTTGTATACAATCTCTCTCTTATTGTATCTCTTCTTGCATTCTGAACACCGGAGGTACTTCACGTGCATAGGATAATAGATGGGCTCTTCGTATAAATCATCTTTTCCCACAAAGGGCGATCATCAATAAAAACTGAAACCATAAATGCCAATATATATAACAAAGATTCCAATTCAAAGTTTCATGGTATAAATGGAGAAGCAAAGATGGAGATAATGCACCCAAGACCAAGTCCAATCGCAGCAGCCATGTATACATTGCGCGATTTAGGTGCAGATGCTGTTATACTTCATGGCCCACCCGGTTGCAACTTCCGTACAAGCAGAATCCTTGAAGATGATGGGGTGAGGGTCTTTACGACGGGTATGCTTGAGTATGATTTCATATTCGGAGGCAAGGAGAAGTTTCTCGATCTATTGAGGAGGATGGATGAGAAGTTCTCTTTTAATTTGGTCGGCATTGTCGGCACCTGTGCAAGCATGATAATAGGTGAGGATATCGAGGCGATGATAAAGACGGCAGATCTGAAGACCGAGATCATGGTGGTTGAGACGCACGGGGGATATGCCGATAATACGATCGGGGCAATCCAGACACTCAGGGCCGCCGTCAAAAAGGGGTTGATAACTGAAGAAGAACTGAAGAGACAGGAGAGGATGCTTCAGAAAGCCACAGAGATCGAGAAGAGTTCCGGGATGGCGAGTATGGAGTACATCGCTCCAAGCAAAGGTGATAATAAGATTAAGGTTGCCAGAGAGATCATCGAATCGATCAAAGATGGTGAATTTCTAGTTGTCATGAATGCCAAGAAGGAACTCGGCTACATCTTCTCAGATATACTTTTAGCCGTAAACGAAGTCGGGAAGAAGTATAATTCCAGAATAATCAACATCGCTAATCTAAATTGCAGCATCGGCCTGCCCAGAATAAGAGGATATGCAGAGAATATTCTCAGAGATCTTAAAGATAAGGGAGTGGAGATAGATAGCATAATAGGTGGGCTGGATGAATATTCTCTTGCCGGTGAAGTTGCAGCAGAGATAATCGCTTCAGAGTACAGTGATGTCAGGAATTCACTTATTATTGGAAACCCGCATGGTGTTCCTATTGTAAAGAAGCAGATCGCAGTGACAAATGGACCCAGGGAGGTAGAACCCCTAAAAAAAATGGGATATAACAATGTCGTTGTGGAATTGGACGCACATTCTCTGGTAGTCGGTGTAAGTGGTCTTGTCCCTTCCGATTTTGGAAGCGTGATAAGGACAGTTGCAGAAATATGATGTTGTGATTTTCACCATTTTCTCCTTTTTATATCATTTTATTATATTTTTTTTTGTTTTTATGATATATAGATAATTATATATGGGTTTAAATTCAATAAATTAATATAATATCTAAGAGATATATTATATTAGAGGTGAATAGAATGGATGTAATTGACAGGCCAGTAATAGATATTACCGATGCTGAGTTGGAGAAGTTACAGAATGAAGCATATGAAAAAGTCGATCAGCTTTTAAAAGAAATTCGAGATTATAAGGCTGAAATAAGAAGCAGAGAAGAGGCCATAGTCACTCTCTGCAAAAAATACAAGATAAGTGCTATTTTAGACTGAATCTTAAAATTAGGGGGCTCTGCCCCCTTCTCACCCCCAACTCTTTTAAATAAAAGCGTTATTTTCCGGCTACTGGTTATCCGGCTACATCTCAACAGCCTTTCTTCTCGTATAATCCGGTAGCAGCATCGGTGATACTCTATCTGTTTTAATGCCTGCATCATCAAGCATCTGGTTATAACTTTTTACATGGGCAAGTGTCAGCTTTCCAATTGAGACGTTCTTCACCTTCTCTGCGGCATTTATGCCTGCCCTGCGTCCAAAGACATTTACATCGAGTAGTGAATTTCCCATGAGTCGGTTTCTCCCATGAATTCCGCCGGCAGCCTCTCCTGCAACATAAAGATTTGGAACCGTTGTCTCTGCTTTGTCGTTTATCACCGCACCTCCATTTTGGTAGTGTAGAGTAGGAAATATCAGTATTGGATGCTCGGTTATATCGATATCAAATCGCTCGAACTGCCTGACCATAGCAGGAAGCTCTCTTCTTATAGTCCCTTCTCCGTTTATCATCTCGATTATCGGTGAGTCAAGCCACACACCCCTCATACCTGTAGGTGTCTCTATCCCCATCTCACGGTCATAGCACTCTCTTATTATCACAGAAGACTCTACATCTCTTGTTTCAAGTGGATATGTGAACTGCACACCCTCTTTGTTCAGGAGTTGTGCACCAAGCCCTCGAACCTTCTCGGTAATAAGGAGACCAACGATCTGCTCAGGGTACGCAGCACCGGTGGGATGATACTGAACAGCATCCATATAGATCATCTTGACACCAACCCTGTAAGCCAGAACAAGCCCATCTGCTGTTGCACCATAGTGATTGGTCGTCGGGAATCCCTGTATGTGCAGTCTTCCAAATCCTCCCGTAGTAATAATTGTTGACTTTGCGCGGATTGTAAGATGCTCTTCGGTCTCCATGTTGTAGCTGATCGCACCGGCACACTGCCCCTTGTCATCCATCAATAACTCAACAGCCGGTGAAAACTCGATTACATTGATGCCTCTGTTACGAACTTCGTCTCTGAGAGTCTTCATTATCTCTCCACCGGAGTAGTCTCTTGCAGAGTGCATTCGTTTGCGACAGGTGCCACCTCCATGTTTGGTCCTCATGGTGCCATCTGGCTCCTTATCGTACATTACACCGAGTTCCTCGTGCCATTTAATTATGAGAGGTGCATCATGAACCAGAGCCCGAACCAGATCCGGATGGTTTGAAAAATGCCCTCCGCCCATCACGTCGAGGTAGTGAAGCATTGGGGGGTCATTATCTTTATCTGCAGCCTGTATTCCTCCCTGTGCCATCATTGTATTGGCATCACCAAGGCGGAGTTTTGTAATCATGAGCACATCAGCACCTGCTTCCTGTGCATAGAGAGCTGCCACACAGGCCGCCCCACCACCGCCTATCACAAGGATATCCGGATCATAATCGATACCTTTCAGGTCAAATTTATCCGGACCAATAACCGGGCGTGATTCCAGAAGATCCGCAAACTCATTCGGTGCTGTCTCTCCTTTGCTGACTCCTACCCGTATCTCACGCTTTGCGTCAGCCCTGTAATCCGGATGGTACTTATGGAGTACTTCGTCGATCTCCTCTGCTGTAAGGCGCCTGAAGACCTCTTTTAACCGCTGCTCTCTTGTTTTTTCAACCTTCTCAATAGACTCAAGCATATAAGGTTCATAACTCATATCAATCACTCACTAGAAATTAAGGTTCAATATCCCTATCCTCGTACATCTTCTTCAGCTCTTCTTCATCTGTTTTTGTCAGTTTGTCCAGAGCTTCGTCGAATTTACCTTCCTCTATCTCGGCAGTCCTCTGCTCTAAGTGCTTTGCTTTTGGGGCTATATGTCTTGCATAAAGCCTTCTGCAAAGAATTCCGATGTTATACTGGACGGTCTCCGCAGGACATCTCGATGCACAAAGCCCGCACATTATACAGTCAAAAGATAGATTTGCAGCCTCCGTAATGTTGCCTCGTAGGGCATTTTGCATGTAATCCATCACCTGCAGGTCCTGAGGACAAATTTTTGTGCAGGTATTACATGCAAGACACCTATATATCTCAGGATAAAGCTTTGAAACCTGCTCAAAGGTGGGTGTTAGCTCATCTATATTGTATATCGCTTTATTTGCAGGGAAGAAGGGAATCTGTGCGAGATACATGCCATCTTCAACAACAGTCTGACATGCAAGTCCAACTTTTATCTTATAGTCATCCAGTGTGCGGTAAACTGTCGCGCAAGCACCGCAAAATCCACCTCGACAACCACAACCCCTTGTGAATCTGTACCCCGCGTATTCCATAGCTTTCATTATTGTAAGGCCTTTGGGGACTTCATACTGTTTCCCCATTATATATATTACGGCCTTATCATCTATAGTATCATCATTGGCGTTCATTTGACTCGACTCGTATTAATAGGTATGAACCTTCTATATTTAAATAATTCTAAATAATTTTATCAGATTGGAGAACCTATGTACTTAGTGAGATATTCTGAGATTGCACTGAAGTCCGAACCTGTCAGAAGAGAGTGGGAGAAGAGGCTCGTAGAAAACATTAGATCATCGCTGGATCTTCAAGATGTGAGAAGAGAACGTGGTAGAATCTGGATCGAAGACGAAGATTGTGATCCTGAAAAGCTATCTAAAATATTCGGGATACAGTCGTTCTCGCATTGTGAAGATTGTAAAATAGAAGATCTGGAAGAGTTCCTTCTGAGCTATGCTGAAGAAAAATTAAAAGAGAAAAAAAGCTTTGGATTGAAAGTTAAACGGGTGGGAAGCCATGATTTCACTTCACAGGATATTGCAAAGGAGATGGGCAAAAAGATCCTTGAGAAGATGCCACATCTGAAGGTGGATCTCGAGGACGACAAAGGGAGGATCTTCATCGAGATAAGAGAGAAGAACTGCTATATCTTTGATGAGATCATCTCAGGTGTTGGGGGACTACCTCTGGGTGCTTCCGGAAGACTCGTATCGTTATTCTCAGGAGATATCTATTCGGCTGGATCTTCATGGATGATGATGAAGCGGGGTTGTGAGATTGTTCCAGTTCACTTCAGTAAAACTCATCTCAAGGACAAGACCGAACTTGAAAGAGCCGAGAAGAATATTGAAGTTCTTAGAAAATTCTCCCCTGATCTCGATCTAATTATTGTGGATCACAGTGAGTTTTTGAAAGAGACAAGAGAGGAGCTAGAGAAGAGATGTATGGATGATCATCTCTGCATATTCTGCAAGAGAAGGATGTACGAGGTTGCTGAGAAGATTGCACTTGAGTCAGGTGCAAAAGGAATCGTTACCGGTGAGAATCTGGTCTGTGATAGATCTAAAACTTTTGATAACTTGACTATTTTAGAGCAGTCTTTAAAAATACCGATTTATAGACCTCTTGTCGGTCTTGATAAGGGCGAAATTGAGGATATCTCAAGATCTATAGGTTTTAAGGGAGAGGTGAAGAATGAGTGCAGCATAGCACCCTCAAGTCCTGTAGCGAAGGCAAATTTGGATGCTTTATGAATATTCATGTTTATGGGAATATTCCACGCATTTTAATACAATCTACCACTCTCTTAACCGCCAGCATTTGCGAGAACATCCGGAATTACTGATATACCCTTTTGAAATAGTAATTCATCGGCCTCCGGGGTTGTCGGACCATTTTCACCTTCGGCAACAATCTTAACCTTAATCTTATCCGCATTTCCACCTGCAATCTGATTTTCTAAAGCTGCCGGAACCAATTCATCGCATTTCACTTCCAATGCCTCATCCCCACCGATCTTCTCGGTTCCCAAAAAACCCACAACACTTCTGGTTTTTCTCTTATGCTCAATCAGCTTATCAGTATCAATGATATAAACTGCTTAATAATCTAAATTAGATAAAATAAAGCTTATATCAACTCTATCGCCTATAAATCATCTTTATTAAGAAGTTAAAAGCAACGCCACCCTCAAGGTGTCACAGCCAGTCTCCTATCCTTCTCCTCTCCATACAGAATGTCACCATTATCTTTATACGACTTCAGTGAAAAGTGAGTGACCGTATCTCTAACTTCCCCTATTGTCGCTATCTTCTCTGCTACAAAATATGCAACATCCTTCATTGTTCTCCCCTTTACAATTACAGATAGATCATGGTTACCAGAGACGAGTCGTATGGATTGGACTTCAGGAAACTTTGCGATCCTCTCTGCTATCGCATCATACCCTTTATCCCTGTCAAGGTTGACCTTGAGATCAATAAGCGCATGTACGTACTCAACACCCACGGCTTCCCAGTTAATTACTGTTCTGTATCCTCTGATTATACCCTTCTCTTCCATCTCCTCGATAAATTTTTTCACCTTTGATTCTGATTCACCCGTCATCGTTGCAATCTCTTTTGTGGTGATCTTGGCATCTTTTTCCAATATCTTGAGTACTTCTATCATGATAACAAAGTTTTATCTTCTGGTAATATCAAGTTAACTGATCAAAGATACGGGGGGTAAATATTTGCGAGAATACCTGACAATGGGTGATGTTGAACTAGCGGATAAGACAGTCTTGGTCAGACTGGATCTGAACTCTCCGATTAAGAATGGAGATATTCTGGATGATAAGAGATTTAGGAGTCACTTGGCCACATTAAACGATCTTAAAAATTCAAGAACTGTTTTGATGTCACATCAGAGTAGGGCCGGAAAAAAGGACTTCACCACGATGAAAGCTCATGCAAGGAAGCTATCTGAGTTGATGGGAAGAGAGATAAGATATGTGGATGATATCTTTGGAAGATCCGCAATTGAAGAGATACAAAAGATGGATAAGGGCGATTTTATACTACTTGAAAATTTACGATTCTATTCAGAAGAGAGCCTAAATAGAACTCCCGAAGAACATGCAAGCACTCATCTGATCAAAAAACTCGCTCCCTGTGCTGATCTCTTCATAAATGATGCCTTCAGTACAGCACATAGATCACATCTCTCGGTTGTTGGCTTCACCTCAGTTTTGACATCGGTTGCAGGGAGACTGATGGAGAAGGAGATAGAAGCGCTTGACAAAGTGCTCACCGACTCAGAGAGGCCATCTCTTTTCATTCTCGGCGGAGTTAAAGTAGACGATTCTATAAAGGTTACAAGAAATGTTCTTGAGAATGGTGTAGCAGATAAAGTCATACTTACCGGGCTTGTGGCAAATGTCTTTTTAGAAGCATCCGGAACCAATCTCGGAACCCCAAATAGAGACTTTATACGTGATCAGGGCTATCTGGATCAGATCGAGATAGCAAGAGATTTACTGAATAGATACAAAAACATACTTCTTCCTGTTGACTTTGGATTAAATGATAATGGATCTCGTGTTGAGGGATCTATAGGGAACCGGATAGAATTGCCAATTTGGGACATTGGACCCAAAACTGTAGACCTATTTAAAGAAGAGATCAAAAGATCAAAAACGGTTGTAATAAACGGCCCTGCAGGTGTCTTCGAGGAGGACGACTTTGCCATTGGGACCTTTGAGATCTTGAAATCGGTGGCAGATTGCGAATTCAGCGTGATTGGAGGAGGTCACATAACGGCAGCGCTGGATGGACTCGGCATCGAAGATAAGATGTGGCATGTCAGCACTGGCGGCGGTGCATGCATTGCATACCTATCTGGAGAGACACTACCTGGAGTGCAGGCACTTAAAAGGAAGGGCTAAAAAGCAAAACCGGGAGTTGCATGGGGCACAAAGGCAAAATTAGATGTATCTTGCTTCACAATGATTATTTATATGACCTTTACAAGAGAGTACTCTTTGAAGATATGGCCCGGGGGAAGAGATAGTGATGAGTGCAATCTATATACGATTATTCAAACCTTCTGATTTTGCTCAGCTGATCAACCTTGAAAGGGAGGCATTTCAAGAGACCAATCCGTATGTATATACAAATTTGTATGAGTCCTGTCCGAACGGTTTTTTGGTCGCAGAAAAGGATGGATTGGTTATAGGTTATGTGGTTGGTTTACTGACAGATGATCACGAGGGAAGGATATTCTCATTCGCCGTTAATAAAAGGCACCGAAGGTCGGGGATTGGAACCGAACTTTTAAATGCGATCTTCACCATATTTCGAGACAACGAGATATTTAAGGTACGGCTGGAGGTGCGTCAGAGCAATGAAGCCGCACGGTCTCTGTACAGGAAATTGGGGTTCAATGTTACGGGATTTATCCCAAGATACTACAGTGATGGCGAAGATGCAATCGTTATGAAGAAAACTCTAAGGTAACTTATTTTTAGTTACTCTCTAGAGCATCTACATCAATATCGACACGATCTGCAAGTTCTTGCATTCTTACTGAAGTTCTTTTACTTCCGGAAAACTCGTCATCGGATATCAACGATGCCAGTTCTGTTCCCAATATAAATATAGCCTGTTTATGTTCTGCCTTGCTTCTGTGAATGTGTGCCGGGCTGATGTTCAGAGATTGATACTTCTCGAACTCATCATCCATTCCATTTGCCTCAAAATACTTTTTCAGATACGCTAATAGCATATGAAGCTGTATCAGTTCTTCTTTTCGCATGTTATTCTACCTCTTGGATTAAGCTTAGGAGATCACTCCATATAACGTACGTATAATAAACTGGGTTTTTCGTCGTATTAAAGGATTCCTAAGGCAAACCGTTGCCTATGTTATACTATATAAAACTTTGTTTGTAACTATCATTATTGATGCTGTGAAGCGGTGGCAAAGGCTTACAACCCCGCAATTATCCGACTCGGTCCGTAACCTCCAGAGCACTTTTATCGATGTTGAGCAATATTGATACATCTTTAAATCAAGATAACAAATTATATAAATTATATCGGATATCAATAGATACGTCCATGTGGGCCGGTAGCTCAGTCAGGCAGAGCGGTAGGCTCTTAACCTATTGGTCGAGGGTTCAACTCCCTTCCGGCCCGTATCATCAAAGAGTTTCTAAAATATCTTTGGCAGTTCTTCCGATCTTTGCAAGATTATCGACAACTTCAATTCCGGCATCTTTCCAGACTGCAATCTTCTCTGCCGCAGTTCCTTTTCCTCCAGATATTATTGCACCAGCGTGCCCCATCCTTTTTCCAGGAGGTGCAGTTCTTCCAGCGATAAAACCTACTGCCTTTTTGTCCATCCCCTTTATGACCTTTGCGGCTTCTTCCTCTGCTGTCCCCCCGATCTCACCGATTATAACGATCATATCCGTTTGCGGATCATCCTTGAATAGCTTGAGCAGATCCACGAATGTAGAGCCCACTATCGGATCGCCCCCTATACCAATTGATGTGGATTGGCCGATCCCAAGCTCGGTCAACTGCCAGATTGCCTCATATGTGAGTGTCCCGCTTCTTGAGATTACACCAACGTTTCCCTTTTTGTGGATGAAATTTGGCATAAACCCGATTTTTCCAACCTCTGGTGTTGTCAATCCAGGACAGTTGGGTCCAATTAAATGAGCATTTGAGCTTTTCAATGCTTTTTTAACCTTGACCATATCCAAGGCCGGAATACCCTCAGTCATGCACACTATCAACTCGATACCGGCTTCAATAGACTCAAGTATTGCATCAGGCGCAAAAGCCGATGGTACGTAAATTCCTGATGCATTAGCCTCCTCTTGTTCCACTGCGTCGATCACCCTATTGAAAACAGGGATTCCATCGAGATCCTGCCCACCCTTTCCGGGTGTGACTCCTGCTACAACGTTTGTCCCAAACTTTATCGCTTCTCTTGTGTGAAAAGAACCTTCTCCACCTGTTATTCCTTGAATCACTATTCTGCTATCTTCATTAAGTAAGATGCTCATATCTTCCCTCTCCTATGCTGCCAGAGAAACCACTTTCTTCGCCGCTTCATCCAGACTTTCTGCAACCTCTATCTTCAGTCCGGATTCATTCAGAAGTGCTCTTCCTTCCTCTACATTCGTTCCTTGCAACCGAACTACCATCGGTAGACTCATATCAAGATTCTTTGCAGCTTCTATGAGGCCATTTGCAACCCGATCGCAGCGGAGTATCCCTCCAAATATGTTCACCAAAATCGCCTTAACATTTTCATCGGATATCAAAATTTTAAATGCCTTCTCTATCTGTTCAGAAGATGCTCCTCCTCCTACATCCAGGAAATTTGCAGGTTCACCTCCAGCAAGCTTTATAAGGTCCATCGTGGCCATTGCGAGTCCTGCACCATTTACCATGCAGCCGATATATCCATCCAGTTTGATGTAATTCACACCAAGATCCGATGCTTCCCGTTCGAGTGGCTCTTCTTCGTTTAGATCACGCAATTCCTTGATATCTGGATGTCGATATAGCCCATCGTCATCGAAGTTTATCTTCGCATCGAGAGCCACAATCTCTTTATCCTTAGTCAGGACAAGTGGGTTTATCTCTGCCAGACTTGCATTTTTCAGTATAAAAAGATTGTACAGATTCTTCAGTAGAAGGGTGACCTTCTTTGTAGCTTCCTTATCAAGCCCCATACCGTATCCGATCTTTCTTCCCTGATATGCAGAAAAACTACCAATAGGATCTGCGCTCACCTTCACTATCTTCTCCGGGGTTTCAGCCGCTACTTTTTCAATCTCAACGCCACCTTCCGAAGAGCCCATTATAACAGGCTGCTCCTCTCTTTGCGATCGATCAATCACGATGCTGAGATACAGCTCTTTTTCAATATCAAGAACCTCTTCTACCAGGACTTTTTTCACACATTTACCTTCCGGGCCGGTCTGATGAGTGACGAGTCTCATTCCCAGCATATCTTTTGCAATTTGGTAGGCTTCATCAGGGGAATTTGCAATTTTAACTCCTCCTCCTTTTCCCCTTCCACCAGCGTGAATCTGGGCTTTGATAACAACACTGCCAATAGTCTTGGCAATCTCCTTCACTTCGTCGGCACTGCTTGCAACATCTCCTCTTGGTATTGGTATCCCGAAACCACTAAATATCTTTTTGGCTTGATACTCATGTATCTTCATACTCTTCAATCCCTCCCTTCTCACAGTTTCAATGGTGATATTTCATTTATTATGTTTACGATCTCACCACGTGTCATCTTTAGAATTCTCTTCGAAAGATCAATAATCTCTTCCATCTCCATTCTTTCGCACTCTTTCAGGAGGTTTATCGCCCTTAGTACGGTGCTGTGCTGTTTTTCTGTCTCTCTCATCTGGTACGTCCTTATAGCCCGCAAGAAGTCTATCTTCCTGAGTTCTGGCCAAAAAGGAGCGCAAAAATAGGTGGCACATTCATTTCCACTCGCCTGCCATGGGAGGAAATTAGAGGTGCGAATCTCTCCGCCAGTCCTGATTATCAGATCGACATCTGTCTGCAAGGGCTCTGAGCTTGAATATAAATGATTTGATATAACATCCTGAGTAACCTCATCACTCTTCAATTCACCATTTTTGACCTTCTCTGCGATATTTCTTGCCGTATCCACTATCTCCTGACGTCCCCCATATGCGATTGCAACATTTAAAAAAAAATCGCTATACTTTTCAGTCGTCTTCTCTGCCATCCTCACCGCATCAACAAGTTCCGGCGGAAGAAGGCTGAGATCACCCACCAGCTTAACCCTAATCTTATTTGTATGGACCCTCTCATCATAACAGACTTCTTCGAACTTCTCCTTCATCATATTTAATAGATAGGTCCGCTCTTGCTCACTCCTATTGAAATTTTCAGTTGAGAAGGCGTATACGGTCAATTGTCTGATTCCCAGTTCTTTATCCCAGTCCAGTGCTTTTTCCAGTGTATCTATGCCAAGAGAATGACCTAACAGGGTATCCTCTCCAATCTTTTCTGCATATCGTCTGTTACCATCCATTATCACAGCTATATGTTTAGGTAGGGGCTCTTCCATCACCTCATTCATCAAAAGGCGTTCATATCCCTTATACAACAAATCCTGAAAGAATGAAAGAATCATATTCGTCCTCTCATATATTTCTCAGAACAGATACTACTGAATCTTTATGCGATCCTTTAAGGCTATAAATGTTATGTTTTCCGTTGACATTAACGCTCAAGATTCCCAATCTTGTATTCATCAAGCCAACCATGGCAGATACACCTCTATAACTGACCTCTTCAAATAGTGGCTTTATGGATGTATATACATCTTTTGTGGTGTAAGACTCATCCGACAAAAAGAGTTCTAAAATTGCCTTTCTTACACCCGTTTCATCCCTCTTTAAATATACCTTAACCCGTTCCCTTATCTGTTGATCGCCATTCAGTATTACCAACTCCTCTGGTAAATGCGATTCTATAAATCTCATTAATACATATACAGTGATTATAAATGTATTCATTTACACCACTTAAGGGAAAATTTGCCTAAGAATTAAATCTACTGGAAAACTCTTTCACCTTTGTGGAAGCTTTTGTTGGTATGGGTTTACCGTGGCCCGGTAGCATGGTATCGAATTCCATCCTCGATATCTTATTTATCGATTTTTTTGCTTCATCCATATCTTCAGTAAATGCTTTTATTGGAAGCGACACTCCACCAAACAGGCCACATTGCAGCGCATCTCCGCTGAATATAACACCTTTTTCTGGATTATATAGGCAGATGCTTCCTGGTGTGTGGCCTGGTGCGTGAATAACTTCAAGGTTGCCGATCTTTTCACCCTCTTTTAGAAGAATATCAGCCTCTATCTGTGGGTTTTTCATAAATGGTATGGAAAATCCCTGCACTTCTCCAGAGAGGTAGCGGGCATCTTTTTCATGTATAGCCAGCCTGGCACCTGTCAGATTCTTGAGTTCAACAGTGCCCCCGGTATGGTCAATGTGATAGTGAGTGTGAATTATTGTCTGGATATCTTCAGGTTTGTAACCCAATTTTTTGATTTGACCAAAAATTCTCTTAGCACTCTTCTGCATACCGGCATCGATTAGCACAAGCTCATCATCAATGAGAAGATAAGCGTTTACAAAGTGCATTACATCTATCCTGTGGATCTTTGAAAGGACTTCCAAATTATTACCCTTCTTTGATCACAAATTCACAGTACTCATCGCCCATGGCCTGGCACTTAACCTCTTGACCATTGCAGGGCTTTTTCGTGATGTTCTCAATTATCCCGGTCATGGCACCCCTTTCTGCGTGGCATACAGGCACATCGGATTTGACTATCCCACTTGATGTAAGAAGGTCACGCATACGGATTATCACCTCAATATTCTTAAAATCGACTTTTACGACTTCACAGTTCCCATAACCAGCGAGGGAGATTATCTCGTTTATCAACTTACCAAATTTCTCCTCTGACTTGAGATTATCCTCTCCATAAGTATTTGAGACTATACTGTATAAAACCGAAGCCGATTTTTTTGCCCCCATGTAAAGCGTGCTAGCGGCACCACCCTTGCCAGTAACATCACTCAGACCAAGATACAACTCCGAAAACATACCGGCTGGGATCATGGCCACTCTTTTATCTCTAAATAGAAGATGCCCTTTCTTTGAATCGACCCTGAAAGAGTTTGCAAACTTTAAGTACTTTATATACATCAGATAATCTTTAAGCCTCACCCAAATTATCTCCCCAATTTTTATCTCTTTTATCTGTAACCTTATTTTACAACATATTACATACTTGCATTTATAACGAACTCACAGTACTCATCACCCGTAGCCTGGCACTTTACTTCTTGACCTGTGCAGGATTTTCTGGAGATCATCTCAACGATACCGGTCATGACACCCCTTTCTACGTGACATACAGGAACATCTGATTTTACTATCTCGCTTGATGTGAGAAGGCCACGCATACGGATTATCACTTCAACATTCTCAAAATCGGCTTTTACGACTTCACACCTCCCATAACCTGTCATAGAGATCAATTGATCCATCACATCGCCAAAGGTTTCCTCAGACCTGAGATTCTCTTCCCCATAAATTTTTGCGGCTATATTGTATAAGATTGAAGCCGTTTTTTTGGCTCCCATGTAAAGCGTGCTAGCGGCACCACCCTTGCCGGTAACATCACTCAGACCAAGATACAACTCCGTAAACATCCCGGTCGGGACCATAGCAACTCTCTCCCCCTTAAACAACATGTGTCCCTTCGTGGCATCGAATCTGAGTCTTGCCCTTATAGCGTACTTAAGTAGATCAAAGAATCCCAATTACAATGCACCCCTAGTTATTACTAAACTCTCATCCCACCCATATTAATACTTTTTATGACATCAAATTAATTTTCACAAGCATTAACTACAAATTCACAGTACTCATCGCCCATGGCCTGGCATTTGACCTCTTTACCCACACAGGGTTTTCCTATTGTATGCTCAACAATTCCGGTTACAATCCCGCGCTCGGTGTGGCAGCAGGGTTCATCCGAAATCTCTTTTTCTTCTGTCGTTGTGGGAGTCCCCACCATACGGACCACAACCTCGGGTTTATCCCTATCAAGTTTAATCAGTTCCGCTCTCCCATAGCCAAGATACGGGATTAGGTCTTTTAGTACCTTCTTAAAACCTTCTTCAGTATCCAAAATTCCTTCTCCATAGACTCCTGTGATTATGTCTACTATGGCCTTGCTCTGACTTTTACTTCCGATGTAAATGGCACTGATACTTCCGCCTTTTCCGACAACTTTTGCCATACCATTTATCAACTCTGGAATCATGGCGGCAGGTATAACCAGTACCCTCTTCTTATCAATTGAGATCTCCCCTTTTTTGGGATTTATCTTCATCAGCCTGAGAAGTCTCAACAAATTAACAATACTTGGCATAAATAGCATCCCCACATTATACCATTATGTTTCGCATTATATTTAATAGTTATTGATCACATATCGACCCTGCAAGATGATACATTAACTTTTTATAGGGGTAAGTATACTGATTTATACGGGGATATTTGGGGGAATTGGATTATGAGTCTAACAACTGGAAAAGAAATTTTGGACAAAGCCGATGCAGAAGGGTATGCTGTTGGTGCCTTCAATATAAACAACATGGAGATCTTGCAGGCGATTGTAAATGCCGCCAAATCTGAGAGATCACCAGTGATGGTCGCCGTAAGCGAGGGAGCGATAAAATATGCCGGGATAGATTTTCTGACATGCCTTGTTAAAACTGCAGCGAGTAGCACGGACGTTCCAATGGCGCTGCACCTTGACCACGGAAAGGACTTTAAAGTGATACTATCATGCATAAGGCATGGTTTTACGTCACTGATGATAGACGCTTCCAGCTTGCCTTTAGAGGAGAACGTGAAGGAGACCAAAAGAGTTGTGGAGGTCGCTCATCCTCTCGGAATCTCTGTTGAGGCGGAGCTTGGTAGGTTGCAGGGTGTCGAAGACAACGTCTCTGTTTCAGAGCGGGATGCGATACTTATAAATCCCGAAGAAGCAAAGTTCTTCGTAGAAGAGACCGAGGTTGATTCACTGGCGCCGGCAATTGGAACCTCGCATGGAGCTTTCAAATTCAAGGGGAAGGCGGAACTGGACTTTGAGCGATTGAAAGAGACGAAGAAGCTTACCAGGATTCCACTGGTTCTTCATGGAGCTTCGAGTGTGCCCGAAGAGATCCTTGAGAAGGCATCCAGATATGGTGCAAAAATACCGGGTGCTAAAGGCGTTCCGATAGAGCATATCAAGAAAGCAATCGAATATGGTATCAACAAGGTTAATATTGACACCGACCTCAGGCTGACTTTAACAGGTTCGATACGTGAAGTTTTTGTCGAATCGCCAGAGCAGTTTGATCCGAGAAAGATACTTGGGCCTGCAAGGGATGCAATGAGTGAAGTTGTCAAGGATAAGATGAAGATACTTGGTTCTGCCGGCAAGGCTTGACAAAAATGGAGCTGTTGTGATGAAAAATATTGGAGTTTTAACAGGTGGTGGAGATTGTCCAGGGTTGAACGCCGTTATAAGGGCTATCGTTAAAAAATCGATCGATTACGGCTGGGATGTCATCGGGATCAGAAACGGATGGAGAGGACTCGTAGATGGAGATGTTGAACCGCTTACAGATTATTCTGTTTCAGGTATACTCGCAAAAGGTGGCACTATCCTGGGAACTTCAAGGACGAATCCCTTTAAGAAGAAGGAGAACGTCCAGAAACTGAGAGATAACATCAAAAAGTTCGGACTTGATGCAATTGTGGCTATTGGTGGAGAGGATACCCTTGGTGTTGCATTTAAATTACATGAGCTGGGTATTCCGGTGGTAGGAGTTCCGAAGACGATCGATAATGACCTTTTTGGTACCGATTACACCTTTGGATTTGACACTGCCGTCTCTATCGTCACCGAGGCCATTGACAGGTTGCATACCACGGCCGAGTCACATCGCAGGGTTATGGTTGTTGAGGTGATGGGGAGGCACGCTGGATGGATAGCGACTGTTGCAGGTATCGCAGGTGGAGCCGATGAGATCTTAATACCCGAAGAGCCGTTTGATATCGATGAGATCTGCACTCGCCTGAAGAGGCGATATGATCGTGGTAAGAAGTTCAGTATCGTTGTCGTCTCAGAGGGCGCAAGACCAAAGGATATGGACTCCTTTATGGTTCAAAGTGAAAAGACTGATGATTTCGGTCATGTTAAACTTGGTGGAATCGGAAATGCCCTTGGAAAGGAGATTGAGGAGAGGATGGGTATGGAAACAAGGGTCACGATTCTTGGACATATACAGAGAGGTGGCACCCCCACCGGCTATGACCGAGTTCTTGCGACGAGGTATGGTGTCTCTGCAGTGGAACTCATTAAAGAGGGCGATTATGGTAAAATGGCCGCATTACGGGGGAATAAAATCATTCCAATTGAACTGAAAGAGGCGGTTTCCGAATTAAAGACCGTCGATATGGAATTATACGAGATAGCTAAGATTTTCTTTGGGTAGAGAGAGGCAGACTCATTGTGGTGCAGGTCTATCGTGGGTTATGCCTAGCTTCGTCTCCCTTGCAAATATCTTTATCTTGTCGATGAAGCTCTGCTTTCGCATACCCATCAGGCTATGCTCGAGTACCTCACTTATGCTCGTTACCGGAAGTATCTCTATCTTATCTTTATAAGTCTCCTCTATCAGAACGTCTCCAATGTTTGCCTTTGGGATTATAACTTTCTTGATACCGGCAAGAGCCGCAGCCTCTATCTTATGAGTCACTCCACCTACGGGTAGCACATCTCCTCTTACAGAGAGTGAACCGGTCATTGCCAGAGACTGGTCTATCGGGATCCCTTCCAGAGCCGAGATAACAGCGGTAGCAACAGAGATGGAAGCCGAATCTCCCTCAACACCTTCATAGGTCCCAACAAACTGGATGTGAACATCCTTTGAAGATATATCCTTTCCGGTGAATTTCTTGATGATGGCAGAGACGTTCTGAACCGCCTCTTGCGCTATCTCCTGCAATCTACCGGTAGCAATTACCCTCCCTTCTTCCTTGGATTGTGCCGGGGTAACCTCTGCAATAATCGGAAGCATGACACCGGAATCTCCTATCACCGCCAGCCCATTTACCCTTCCGATCTCAGAGCCCTCGCTTCTGAACATCTTATAGTCCTTTCTCCTCTCCAGATAATGGTCAGCCACCTGTTGCTCAACCGATCTAGACATCTTCTTCGCTTCTAAAACATGTTCTGCAGTAGTCAGTTCTGCGCCTACCGATCTCGCCATATCACCAGCCACTCGCACAAGTCCACCAAGATCCCTCAGTATGAGTGTGAGTTGACCCTTTCTCTGGGCCCTGCGCCTTGCCTCTCTTATTATCTCGGCGACAGCTTCAGAGTTGAAGTGGGGGATCTTCTCATCCTTCTCTACCTCCTGAGCAACAAATCTGACCAGCTTGCGTCTGTTCTCCGGTGTATCATCCATCGTCTCCTTCATGTACACCTCGTAGCCGTAGCCCTTTATTCTCGATCGCAGAGCAGGATGCATTCCCTGTATAGCATCCAGATTTCCAGCGGCAACCATCACAAATGCGCATGGAACCGGTTCCGACTTAACCATGGCACCCGAACTCCTCTCAGACTGCCCGGTTATCGAGAACTCACCCTCTTGTAATGCAGTAAGCAGGTGCTGCTGGGATTCTATCCTGAGTGTATTTATCTCATCGATGAAGAGCACGCCCTTGTGTGCTTTGTGAATGGCACCGGCTTCAACCCTATCGTGCGATGGTGTCTCAAGGCCCCCTGATTGGAATGGATCGTGCCTGACGTCTCCGAGCAGGGCCCCGGCGTGTGCACCAGTTCCATCTATATAAGGAGCAGAATCTTTTCCAAAATTGGAGACTAATAACTTTGGCACCAGAACTTCATCCCTTGGGATTACGTAACGCATGGCCATGAATATAAATGCAGCCGCAATTATTCCCCACAGCAATTGCCCCTGAAGAAATGCGTATATCACTATCCCAAAGATGATTATCATAAATAGCATGTTTCTCGTCTGGGATCTTCTGTGAGCTTCCATCTTGTGTACGCGGACGATCTCCTTCCCCTTCCCTGATGGTACAACTCGTATCTTTGGGTTGTTTGCGTCCTCAATATTGTGATAAACCATAACATCTTGCAACTCTTCCCTGGGGAGGAGTTCTGCCATACCCTTGGCTAGCATCGATTTACCTGTACCAGGAGTGCCGATCATCATGACATGCCGACGCTGCTTAGCTGCCTTTTTCACCACCTCTACACCATGCTCCTGTCCAAGGACCTGGTCGATCAGCATTTCAGGGACGTGTAGATCTTTTGTGTGCTCAAACTCTATCCCACCCAAAAGTTCATTATTGGTACGCTCGGTCACATCAGAAGCTACCCAGTATGGAGTCTTTTTACACTGGGGACACTTGCTCATCTCTATCTCTTTCCACGACGAGGTTTTATAACCGCAATGATCGCATTCGAGATGCATATACTCCCTATGCGGTTTCATCTCAGGTTTCTTCACATCTCTGAGATCATCCCACCTTAAGATATCTCTTTCAATATCACCTTTTGGACCCTTTCTTACAAACATCCTTATCAGAAATGTGATTAAGATAAGTGGTATTACAAAAATGAAGTACATCTTGATGATATCGTCATACTGTGGGGGTATGCCTTCTCCCAGATAATATGACCCATACATAATATCCTTAGGGTCGTCGCTGTGACCCAACCCCAGTGCATGGCCGATCTCATGTTTAGCGATCGCTTCCATATTTTTGCTGTTGTGAGGTTGCCATAGAAATCCCATACTATAGCCACTTTCCAACTTAATCGATGCGTTATAAAAGCCACTCTCTATAACTTCATCTTTGATATCCGAATCATCGCTTGTTGATATAATAGTCGTATTATCGGATAGCATACTGTACATATGATACTCACACTTTCCGAGGGTCTCTTCCTCAAGTTCCTTGACCCATTCAACGGTTATGTCGGCATCTTCTGAATCACTCACAACCTCAAAGTCCACTTCATAGCTCAATCTGTTATTTCCACCATCTTCCCAGTATTCAAGCGCACTTATTACATCATCCTTGTATTGCGAAACATACCCATCCGGGACTTCTTCATCCTCAATATACACTGTAATTGGAGAATGGTTCCATGGCTCTTCCAGGATCTTATCATAATCATATCCCAACGAAGAAGGCAATGAAGAGATAATAACTGCAAAAATAATTAATGAGATCAATCCGGCCCTTACTCTACTCACTTTTTCACCATTAAGTTAAGCTTAATTTCCAAAGGCTAAATACTTTCTGGAAAACTGCCGAAGACTACAAGTCGGCTGTTTGAACAAAAAAAGAAATATATTAATCAATAAAGTTAGAACATTTAGTGTAAAGGGATCAAATATGCCCGATTTACCCGTCCCGGTTAGGATACTCAAATATTTTGTAGAAAAAAGAGAGATTGTCAGTGAGAAAGAGCTTATTAGAACGATTGGGAAGGATCGGGAATATATAAACGTCACAATACAGAAATTTGTTGATAAAGAGCTGTTAATTGAAGAAGAAGGTGGATATACGCTCAATCCTGACTCAGGACATATATATATGATGCTGGAGATATACAATCATGTCATTGATAAACGGGTTCAAAAGAAACTCGAAGATCTATCCCCGGACATCTCCTCAGAATTAGATATGTCACATACCCATATCGTGTGACCTTTCCTCACCTGTACATCCTCTTCGATGCCTCACTCAGCGATTCGTTGATACTGTGAACTACCACACTCATTTTTTTATCCACAGAGTCCTCGACGCTCTGAACACTGATTCTCAATGATCTCTCTTTCTCCTCTATCTCAGACTCTATCCGGATAAGCCGCTGATTGATGTTGATGAGTAATGCGGCCAATGCAACTACCAAAACGATAGCTGAAACGACAATCAAAGCATCCTGTTTGCTGTAAAGCAGCATCCAGCGAATCGTTAATGTTGCGGCAGTTACTGCCATCACAACAGAAAATATTATATTTATCGGCTCTATCCTCGTCTCCATAAATTCCACCCCCTTGAGATGATTTAACCTCAATATATATAAAACTTCACTAAGATCCCATGAGATGAGATAAAAGGATGAAAAATTGGGTACTGAAGAGATTGGCGCAGTATTTCTCAAACAGCGTCCACAAGCTTTCCTTGATATCTGAATACTATCATAGTAGTCCTATACTATCCAGCTCCCCTACGATCTTCTCAACGGCTTTTGTGGCATCATCGATACTCTTACCACCCGTTATGACGATCTTGCCAGATCCGAAGATGAGCACAACCACCTTTGGATCTGTCAATCTATAGACAAGTCCCGGAAACATCTCAGGTTCGTACTCAACATTCTCAAGGCCCAGTCCAACAGCAATCGCATTGAGATCGATGATATTGACATCGAGTACAGCAGTTGCAACGATATTCTGAACCTTGATCTCGTAATCCTCGGTTACATCTATATTCATGCTTCTCATCTTGTCAAAGACTTTCTTAAGTCCACTGTGGACGTCATTGACACTCTTTGCACCGGTACATACGATCTTCCCGGATTTAAATATCAATGCGGCCACCTTTGGATCCTTAGTTCTATAAACTATTCCTGGAAACCGTTCCCTATCATATTCGGCGTCTTCTACCATGGATGCAAATCTTTTCAGATCTATCTCCTGCTGTATGTTTGTTGAAGCTACAACATTTTCAATCTTTATCGTGTATCTTTTCGAAGAGTTTGCCATAAGAATGCCCCTGAAATTTTTTCGTTTGAAGATATAGGGATAGATCAAGTATTTAACACTATTGGTTGACATTATCATAATCCCCTCCAAAAATACCTTCGTCACCTATTTATATCAGCAAAAACTATTAAGAATAGATGGGAGACGAGATCGACCAGGTAACAGAGCTTATTAATGAGTCGAATATTGCTGATTTCAGGAGTATAATGACCGAGTATAGTGGACAAGGTTAGATCGGTGGAAGTTCCATGACATTACACTTTAAGAGGAGTGCTCGATGACAAACATATCCAGATTGATAATCTTTGCATCCCTTATAATATTTCTCACAACTCCAAACATGTATGAGTTGCCCTCAAAGACGATAATAGAGATAAGAGAAGATGGTAGCGCAGCCTGGACAATTGAGGAGAGATTTATTCTAAATACAGACGTAGAGGTCCAGGCCTGGAAGAACTATACCAAGGATTTCGAGAGGGATAGAATCAAACATATTGAAGGGTATAAAAGAAGAGTTAATGGCCTTATATCAGAGGGCAGTACCGGCTTAAACAGAGAGATGCACGCAGATAACTTCAAAATTGACCTTTATGAAAATGAGACTTTTTTGGGCAGATATGGGGTGGTGAGATACTCCTTTACATGGTACGGTTTTGCCGATCTTCTTGATGGTGAAATTTCTGTGGGTGACGCTTTTTCTGGAATTGTCCTTCAAGATGATGAAGTCTTGATAATCTCTATTCCTGAAAATTATGAACTTGTAGATGTTCAACCAAGTCCTCATGATCGTAAAGAGGAGGATTTGATCTGGTATGGTTACGTTGGGTTTAATAACCTGGAGCCTTCAATAGTGATAACAGAAGAAAATGGAGATCTCTGGATCTCTGTCATCATTGGAACAATTGTAGCTTTAGGATCTATCTTCTCATACGTATTCTTCAGATATAAAAGGCCTAAAGAGGACGCAGTAGAAGAAGAGATTATAATATCTGATGAAGAGAAGATCAAAAGGCTGATAATGAAGATGGGCGGAGAGATGTACCAGTCAGATATAGTAATAGAGACAGGTTTTTCTAAATCGAAGGTCAGCAACCTGGTGACCAAGATACAGAGAGATGGCGAAGCTGAGAAGATAAAGATAGGCAGAAGAAATTTGATCCGACTAAAAAATAAGAGAGTTTGAACCAATTAAAGGCCGTATAGACTTTTTTAAACAGAAATAAACAGAATTAAACCTTTAAAACTTTCTGGAATAAAATAAACTCCTAAAAAGCTTTATTTTTAATGAAAACATAATAACAAGTGTAAAAATAAAAAGGGGGTATAAAATTAATATGAAACTGAAAAAAACACTGATTGCAACGATTGTCATCGTAATGCTTCTGGCAACACCTGCTATGGCACTTCTTGATCTGGATGGGCAGATATCCGGGAGGATAACTACACCCACCGGCGAGCCAGTGCCGGATGCTTTGGTGACGTTTAAAAGAAGAGCGACAGATGAAGAATTTACAGCAACAACGGATGCAAATGGGTCATTCAACATCGATCTTCCTTCAGGGGTATATAAGATAACTTATACGTACGAGGGTAAGAAGTATACTTACGCAAAAGCAGAGGTTGTAACCTCTGGAATAAATGCCTCGATAGATATAGAGCTGTCTGAAAAGATTTTATCTAAAGTAGATACTTTCGAGATAGAATCACTCAAGATAAAGGCTCTATACACGGCGGATGTAGGTGAAAATGTCGTCATAAAGGTGATGGATCGGGAAACTGGGGAAGCTGTTGAAAATGTAGATGTATACATCAGCGGCATTGGTGGCACAATCGGTAAGAAAGAGGCATCTGTGGTCATAGAATATGGTGAGATTTTGGGTAAAACTGATGCAGAGGGTGAAGTCACTCACATCTTCAACAAATCTGGAAAGTATCTTATAGCAGCAAGAAAAGACGAGTATATTTCGGATGTTGAAGATATTACAGTAACCAAGGATAGGTATGATTCCGATGAAGGAGATGTCAGTCATGTTAAAGATATTAAACATGCAACTCGTCCAAAGAAGGTTGAGTTTAACACAAGTAACAGCAGCATTCTTGGGTACTCAGTAAAGGGAACCGAATTCTTCTCCTCATTGGATGTGGATAGCAACATAACCATTGGAAAAAAGACGGGTGTTAAAACGAGATTGATAAGCGAAGATATGAGCATTTCTACTCATAACAATGCTAACGGCCTGCTTAAACTTAAAGCAGATGAAGATACAACAGTGACCATAGAAATTTCCGAGTCTGCAACCGTTGATAGAGAGTCTGATAGAAGGATTACAGTGAGATCAGATGGTATGGAAGGTACTCTTATGATTGCCGGACAGGGGAATTTGACAGTGGAAAATGACACAATAATCGTAAATTTAGAAGCACACAGTCAGCTGATATTCAAGGCATATCCAGGTGAAAAAGACGATGGTGATGAAGCAATTGAGGATGGAATCATAAGCGGAAATCTGAGTGCAGAGGTACAGATAATCAGCGATGGGGAAGATGTAAGTGACACTGTGGAATATTCGGAAGATGTTGTGATAACGGAAGTAGACACGACAGAAGATAACGTCTCAGTGACAGTCGAATCCACAACAGAAATCGGGAAGACGATTGTTGTTACTATAAACAACAGCGAACTATCCACAGATCCAAGTGGGTTATCGGTCAAGATTGATGGTGAATCAACTATGAAAGTTAATAGCACCGAAGAGTTGTATACAGATGGTGAAGAGTCGAAGTATTTTATTGTAGAAGGTATGGATGATACCAAAGTGTTTATATATGTAAATCACTTCTCAGAACGTGTGATTACTGTGGAAGGGGTTGCATCGACACCATCTACAACCACACCAGAAACTGCAGTTTCATCTGAGACCTCATCTGATATACCTGGATTCGAAGCAGTGTTTGCAATAGTAGGACTACTTTCAGTAGCATACATTTTGAGGAGAAGATAAATTCTCCTCAATCTATCTTTTTATCTACTCCACCCACCGATTATCTCCATTACAATTCTTGCGGCAACAAAACTTGTTGTATCGCCGAAGTCTGGGTTCACCTCCACGATATCGCAAGCTACTACCTCTCTCTCATCAACTATCTTCCCCACCA
>JAXHTJ010000050.1:0-15540 GCA_034190245.1 Halobacteriota archaeon
AGGACAGTACCCACATTCATGATGCCTATGAGACTCTTCTATTCGATATCATCACCGGGGACCAGACACTCTTTGTCAGGGCCGATATGGTAGAAGAAGCATGGCGCCTCTATTCACAATTACTCGACTCAAAAAAACCCCTCACTTCTATTCTGCCGGAACGTGGGGGCCGGTCGAGGCAGATCAACTACCGCAAGTAGATGGAAATAGAGAATGGCTGAACCAGTAGAGCCTTAAGAGAGGAAAATCTTTTCGCCCCTTTCGCCTATTCACCTTCTCCTTTCGATGATAAGTGCCAATCCCAGAACAAATACATATGCTATTATCGTCACAAGTATCCATATCCATGGTATAACGAGTGTCCCTTCTTCTTCCGACACCGGTGGCGTTGGTGTTATCGTTGGGGATGGTGGCACTTCTTCTGCCAGGGTTTTTGTCGTTTCAGTCGTAGTGGTTACGATCTCTTCAGTCCCTTTAAACAGCGCAAAGACAGTGAAATGGGATATCTTTACACTTGCCCTGTTAACCCCATAATCGATCATTGTTTCAAGCTCGGTCCACTTCCCATCCCTGTAAACCTTGATTGCCATGTCTTTGTTTTTTGCATCTTCTGAATCGAAATTTATGATCAGCTCTATCTCCGGATCGAATGTTGCGTTGTTCGGTCCGACATTATATGATGCAACAGTCCCACCGACGGGCATATAGCTGATACTAACCGATTTTAGTGGTTTTCCGTCTGCATCAAGTGCAATCGTTCCTTCGGGAATGATGAGCTTTGCTCTGCCATCAGATGATTCTTCGGTGTAAGTTGATAGTACCTTTCCCTGTGAATCAGTTCTGATTTCTACGGATATAAATCCTCCTCCACCTCCTCCACCAGAGCTCCCGCCACTCTTTGATGGGGATGAGACTGAGACACGAAAAGACCTCTTCGCCGGTGTTTCGTCTACATTATTTGCTAAATCTTTTGCCTTGATCTCAAAGGTGTAATCACCATTTGATAGATCATTATAAGACCTGCTTGTCTCAGATGTCCAGCCCGACCAGGAATCGCCAAGTTTATACGAGTACACAAGTTGAGAGCTTTGAGTGGCATTATCCGATCCGCCCCACTCAAAAGTAACATCGTTATGGTCAATTGTCCCGGAAGGACCAGATGCAATGTTTGTTTGTGGTGCTTCTGTATCCACCGTGAAGCTCCATGTTACAAGACTATGGAGCTGGTCGGGTGAACTGTCTGTTACGTTTATGCTTGCATTGTGCAGACCATCATTTAGAGCATCTGTTGGAGTGTACGTCAAATAAGATGTTGTTATGGTTGCATTTGAAGTTACATCTTCATCGTCGACAATGATCTTGACAAGTGATGTATTTATCCCCGAAGGGTCACTGTAGTTCGCTTTAATCTCCGGTGTTCCTGTGCTTATGTATGAGCCATCGGGTGGTGCCAGGTTGCTCACTGTTGGGCCCTGATCATCTACTTCAACCTCCCATATCCATGTCTTGATATCAGTTCCGTTTATGTTATCTACAATTGCGGAGACATTCCATACTCCAGAGGTGGCACTTGTATTTGAGTAGGAGGCCTCTGTTACACCATCATCCTTCTGCACTTCACTTCCATTTAAGAGCCATGTGACATCCACGACCTGATCTATCGTGACATTGAACGTTCTGGGTGCACCGACAATGTCGATCACAGGTGAAGATGGGCCGTAGGATGTTATTTTTGGTGGTAGTATCACTGACACCAAGTCTATATCAACGATTCTATCAAAATCATCTCCGTAATCATCAGGATCGCCACCAGCTTCAAGAGATAAATCAATATACTCTGGACTTGCAGGACCGCCCGTCGTAATATTTATAGTGTCTGCCCTTATATCAACCACCCTGTATTCCATTGGATAAGAGACAATGCCACTTGTAACCAGATACGTGACGCCGTTTTCATCGGTTCTGTTGTTAAGATGGGAATGCCCACATATTTGAACGATTTTTCTGTAGCCGCCTGTGTGTGACCACAGTATCTGATTCACCTCATCGGAATTAGTTAACAAGTCGCCAATGTCAGAATCGATGTATTGCAACGTATGGTGCATAAACACAAAAGCGATCTTATCCGTGTTTGAGTATTCTTTTAGGGTATCATTTAAAAATACCATCTGATCTTCTGACACCGTTCCTTCCGGATTGAATAGACCGCACCCTTCAGTACTATCTACCCCTATAAATACGGAGCCGCTATCTTCTTCAACAAAACTCCAATTCTTTTCACCGAAGACAGTTTGGAAGGAAGTTGCATTAATGATCCTATCGTGGTTCCCAGCTACTGCTTTCCAACTTTTGGCTTTTTCGTTTAACAGATCCTTTGATCTCGTTAGATCGCTGATTGTGCCCTTATCAGTTACATCTCCTGTGAGAATTACTGTGTCCGGATCATGCCTGTATCTAATATCATCCAGGCTGTCTTCGAATATTTCCACGGAATGTGAGATTACCTTTCCGTCATAGTTGATGGGAAGTAACGTATCTACATGTGAATCTGTGATCTGGACGAAACGGTAAATAATGGATCCATCCACCTTGAAATCAGCTTTTGCTTTGCCAATATTCCCCTCCAAATCTCTGCAATATAGGATCAAACTGTTGGCCCCGTTCTGGGCTGTAAAGTCGGTATCGACTGTGACTGTCTCATTCGGTGCACCATTTAGAGAATAAGCAGCCCAATCACATGCTTCATCAGTTGTCCAGATTAGACTCCTGTTGATTGTGATGTAAGTAGACTCATCTCCCGGTGAAAGTAACTTGATGATTGGTGGTATCTTCTTTGCCCCGGGCTCAGTTGCTCCTTTCGCATCTACTAAGCCATATCCGTAGGCGTTGTCTTTGCCTGCTTCCCCTAAATCTTCAGCGGTTGCCTGGAGCCATTTTCTGACCTTCACATTCGAAAGGGTTGGATCAGATGCCAAAGCAAGAGCCGCTGCACCTGTAACATGCGGACAAGCAATAGAAGTTCCATTTATAATCTTATACGTGCCATTGGGATAGGTTGATAAAACTCCAAATCCAGGAGCTGCAAGCTCTAAAAAACTTCCGGTGCTACTGTTATAGTAGATGCCGTCACCTTCTTCAGTTGCTCCAACAGCTATTACGGAATCATAAAAAGCAGGATAGGATACCTCTGTTGTATCCGGATGGCCATCCCCGAAGTTACCAGCTGCAGCAATTAACAACATACCGGATTCATAAGCGATGTCGCAAGTATCACTCAGAGATCTCGAATGATATTTACTTCCTAAAGACATGGAAGCGATATCAATATCGTTATCCACGCACCATTCGATACCCTGTATGATGTCACTTATGCTGCCTAATCCATTATCTCCAATAACTTTTACTGCATACAATGATGCGTTTGGAGCGATACCGATAATCCCTTCCTCATCATCTTCTGCGGCGATGACACCGGCACAAAGGGTTCCATGACCGTATCTATCCATCCAGTATTCCGGATCGGTTTTACTATCGTTCTGCTCACCTGCAAAGCATACACCTCCTGCTATGTTCTCATCCAGGTCATGATGATCTCTGTCAATTCCGGTATCCAGAATAGCAACCTTGATTCCATCTCCTGCATTTCTACCCGGTGTCACATTATGGCCATCTTCAGTCCCGTTCCATACCAATTCCGCATCTACCCTATCAACACCCCATGGAAGGGAGTCCCCAAGTACCTTAACCTTGTAATCCGGCTCGATGTATGCTATTTTTGGATTCCTACTAAGCATATCGATTGTTTCCTTTGACATAGATGCTGTCATCGCAGGAATTATATGGAATTCCTGCTTGATCTCACCACCATCTCTCTGTACCAGGGCAAGGGCATCTCTTTGAAGTAAAATATCCGGTTCCTCTTTGAATATAATTATTACAGGTATCTTTTCGCCTTCTTCGTAACTTTCTAAAATATTATCTTCTGATTCTGCCCCAACCGGTACAGCACCGAAAAATATTGAGACGATCAAAATTCCTACAAAGACAAGTGATAAAACCTTACTCGAAACCGATTTCATGCCATTCACCCTGAAATAATTTTTTATGATTCTCATAAAATATTAAACAACTGGCTCAGTTGCTTGACATTAGATATAAGTTTTTTCATATTATCATATATAAAAACACCGAATTATCTCCATGGGTATGTATTATAATTACATGTACATCCTTTCGTCCCCTGCACTCTTATTTTTCTCTTCGGGTAGCTCTATCTCTCCAAACCTGCCCTCATACTTTTTTATGTTATCCTGAAGTGCACGGAGAAGTCTTTTTGCATGCTTGGGCGTGATCGCAACTACGGCTTTCATATGCCCCTTATTTGTCATAGGTATCATCTGAACAAAGGACAATGTGAACTCATCATCTTTGTGGTTTATCTGGATACTGTTGCTATAGACCGGTTGTAAATTGCCAGGGATTTCAACATTTATCTCTGTCTTAACCTCTTTTTTCTCTTTCATGTCATCTCCACCCCATACTCTTTCAGCTTGGACTCAAAGATGCCCTCTATCTCCTTTAATTTTTCCTCGGTCTCTGCTTCATAGCGAATTACAAGTGCAGGTTCGGTATTGGATGCCCTTACAAGACCCCAGCCGTCCTCCAACTCGACCCTGACTCCATCCAGAGTTATCGTGTCATATATCTTGCTGAACTCTTCTTTTATCCCCTCTACAACCTCAAACTTCTTATCATCAGAGCAGTAGATCCTGTGATCGATCGACGGGTACTTCGGGAGGGTTAAGACCAACTCAGATAGTGTTTTTTCGTCTCTGGATAGTATCTCAGCCATCTTCACACTAGCATATATTCCATCATCAAACCCGAAATTTTCAGCAAAGAAGAAGTGACCACTCGTCTCTCCCCCAAGCAATATCTTGTCGTCAGCTATCTTTTTCTTTATGAAGCTATGGCCCACTATCCACATTATTGGCACTCCACCATTATCCTCGATATCTTTGATTAGAGCGCGAGAGGACTTGACCTCGAAGAGAATTCTCTCTCCTTTCTCCTTCTTCAAAAGATCGCGGGAGAAGAGTATCATGATCTGATCACCCTTTAAAGAGTTGCCTTTGTCATCGATTATTACCACCCTGTCTCCATCGCCATCGTATGCGATTCCAATATCGGCCCCTTCTTCGATGACCCTTCTTTTAATATCAACCAGATTCTCTTCCACGGTTGGGTCTGGCTGATGGTTTGGAAAGTTGCCGTCCATATCGCAGTAGATACAGGTTACATCGCAGCCCAGCTCTCTGAAGATCCTGGGTGCTATCTCTCCACATGTAGCGTTTCCAGCATCTATAACCACCTTCATCTTCCTATCCAGTTTGAAACGCTCTTTTATGTAATTTCGATACGAATCGATCACTTTGTACTCTGAAACTTCGCCTTTCCCCTCTTTGTATGACCCTTTATCGATTATGCGCTTTAAACCCTGTATCTCATCAGATGTCAGGGGTAAGTTACCCTTGTTGAGTTTGAAACCATTGTATTTTGGAGGATTATGAGAAGCGGTTACCATAATACACCCATCTTTCTTAAGGTGCTCTATGGCAAAATAAAGAACCGGAGACGGGACAATTCCAACATCAACAACATTGGTACCTGTCGAGATCAAACCTTTAATAAGTGATCGTTTAACCTCGTCAGAGCTTAATCTGTTGTCCATCCCCACGACTATATCGCCGCCCAGATATGTTCCATAAGCCTTACCAATATCCTCTGCAATCTCTAAAGTCAGGTCCTCCCCGAAGACCCCCCTTATATCATATGCTCTGAATATGCTCATAGAGTATAATGATTACTTCAAGCTGAAAAGTTTTTTTGTGATGAAAATTATTTAACGATAAGTTTATTTTTAGTTATCACGTTATTTATGACTGCGGGCTAGTCTGGGGGGTTAGGCGTCTCCTGTAACTCGAAACCGCCGATATGCGAGAGATGAAGCTTTAGGAAGATGTTTTGACTGTTGTTTCAGCCCGGTTGTTCAACATTGAAACTCCGTCCCATGGGGTTGGCGTTGATGTGAAGGCTAAACGGAGGTTTTGTCTTCATATCTTGGCTATGGGCACCGGTTCAGGCCCGGAAGGGAGCAGACCTACCGTAGACGACTAACGCTCACGGGGTTGCGGGGTGGAGGCGAGCTTTCGGATAACTGCGCAATGGAAGAGATGACGACCTGAAGTGCGCCCGCAAAATAATACTTTTATATATAAGTTTGAGCAAAATGAGAATCAAGATAAAGGTTATCCCCAACGCAGTTAAGGATGAGATCATCGAGGGTGAGCCGATGATTGTGAGAACGAGAAGCCCTCCAGTGGATGGAAAGGCAAACAGATCCGTGATAAAACTTCTCTCAAGGCACTTTGGATCCAATGTTAAATTAATCTCCGGTGCAAAGAGTAAAGAGAAATGGATAGAAGTTGAAGAGTAAACTTTTACTTATCATCGAAATCAATATTATGAATAGTAATATGATACAAGGTGTTGCCCCGTGGACTTACCAGAGTTAGAAGAGATAAAGAGGTACTCTTATGAGATGGGGGCTATAAGACCTCCTTCAGAGGGGGGAAGCCGTTCTTTACTGATAAGGGCCACCCGGAATTGCCCCTGGAACAGGTGTTCCTTCTGTTATGGTTCACCTTACAAAAGAGCGAAGTTTGAGCTACGAAGTGTTGAGGAGATAAAGGGTGACATTCAGGCTGCAAAATCCATCATGGACCTGATAGAGACGATAGAGAGAAAACTTGGTGGTATCGAATGGGCGATGACGGCTCTTGACTCCTATTCACTCTACGAGAGAGAGCCACCATACCTGGATGATGAAGAATTGAAGAATTTACAGTGCATCGTAAATGTATTCAACTGGCTCTGTTCGGGTGGGAAGACTGTTTTTTTGCAGGATGCGAATAGCTTGATCATGCGAACACCCCAATTGGTCGAGGTGGTCCAATACTTAAAAGAGACTTTCCATAGCATACAGAGGATAACGACATATGCCCGATCAAAGACTCTCGCACAGAAATCTTTGGAAGAGTTGAAGGAGCTGAAGGAGACGGGGCTTACGAGATTACACGTCGGTCTTGAGACCGGTGACGACGAGCTTCTCGAATACATCCACAAAGGTGTGACATCAGAGGAGCAGATACTGGGTGGTAGAAAGGCAAAAGAAGCTGGTCTTGAGCTATCAGAGTACGTAATGCCGGGCTTGGGCGGGAAGGCGATGTCTGATCAACATGCCAGGAATACTGCAAGGGTCCTGAATGAGACGGATCCGGATTTTATAAGAATGAGGACATACTTTCCGAATCCACTTACCCCGCTATTCGGGAAGTTCACAAAGGGGGACTTTAAATTGCTATCACCTCATGAATGCCTGATGGAGATTCGGACTCTGGTTGAGAATCTTGAAGTTACTTCTCAGATGACCTTCGATCATGTGATGAATTTCTGGTGTAACAGATACGGCGAACCTCTCTTCACGAAGGATTATGTGGGATACAAGTTTCCGGAAGAGAAAACGCTTGTTCTTGAGCTGATAGAAGAGGGCCTTGAGGTCGACGAGTCCATGCACTCAAACATAAGGATGCAGATCCGATCGCTGTGATGGTATTTTAGTTCTATTCCCTCTCTTCTCGCATGACTTTATACCGGTAAAGTGCTGCTAAAGCATTTGCCCCCTTTTCAGATGATGAGAATACCGGTATCCCTTTCAACTCTAGGTTTTTGACGAATTCGCTCTCTGCAATCTCCATCGAGGATCTCCATAGGGCCAGAGGTTTTCCTTTCTCCTTCATCTTCACAAATATCCCTGCAAACAGGTCCATTATCATAGAGTTGGCCGATCTCGATGATTTCGGTGATGCCGGCATCATCTTCTCGAAAGACGAGGTTGGGAAGAACTGCATGAGCATACAGTCAACATTTTCATCTTCAATAACTGAAATAAAGGAGTTCAAGATCTTATTGAAGTCACTGAAGTGGAATTGAGCGCAAACACCAATATCGAGGGGATTTAAGGGGACTTCCCATGGGGGAAAGACACCTTTGACTTTTTCATGGGTTTCATCTTTCAGTTTTGCCAGTTGAAATCCATTCTGCTCGCAAGAGTCTGTAGCTATTACGCCTTCTCCTCCTGATAAGTTTATAACCGCAATTCTGTTACCACGGGGTAGATTGAGATAACTGAAAGTCTTCGCGTAGTCGAAGAATTCATCCAGATTATGGGCACGTATGACTCCTGCCTGTTTTAACACACAATCAAATAGCACATCATTTTCATGTGCGATGGAACCAGTATGAGAAGCCGCTGCTTTTGATCCAGCCGCAGTTCTACCAGATTTTAGGACGATGATCGGCTTCTTCTTTGAAGTGCTCTGTAAAAGCTGCATAAAACGTCTACCGTCACCTCTAACGCTCTCCACATGCATGGCTATTGCTTTCGTTTCCGGGTCATTTGAGAGGTACTCGAGAGCATCAACCTCATTTATGTCCATCTTGTTTCCCAGATCAATAATTTTGCTCACGCCGAGGTGGGAGAAGATCCAGTTGAGCTTGTACTCGTATAAGCCGGATTGGAATACGAAAGAAAGGCCGCCGGTTCTCAGCTCATCAACGGGATGAAAACTGATAACAAGGTTCTTGGAAGGGTTGATCGGGCTGAGAGTGTTTGGTCCAAGCACCCTGATATTGTTCTCCTTTGTAATTCTTGCAATTTCATTATGCAGCTTTTCCCCCTCTGCATCGCCGTCTGAAAATCCTCCAGCCACAATAACCATTCTCTTTATCCCAACATCCACACATTCATTTACAACACCCAGCGTCAAGCTGGAAGGAACGGCTGAAATAACCAGGTCTATGTCATCAGATATCTCTCTTATGCTGGAGTAGGTCTTCATCCCGAGAATCTCTTTTGAAGTTGGGTTTACAGGGTATATTTTACCCGAAAAGTTCAACCGATGGAGATTTTCGGTTATTTGAAAGTTCATCTTAATCGGGTTTTTGGTCGCCCCTACAATTGCTATACTCTCTGGGTTCAGAAACGAATCCAAAAAATGATCTTTTTGGTCCAATCTTATCACTCCATTCATAACTTTTCAGTCCATGAAACTTGGAAAATATTACATTAAAAAACCTTTGGAATATAGCAGTGATAATATTGGTAGTCGGGTTCTAAGAATGAAGGTATAGTAGGATTATATTCGGTTCAGATCACCCTCTCTTCTCTTATGAGCGCCTGTTCAATGATAGAGGTGTACGAAGATACACGACCAAATTTTTAAATATGATAAAAAATAATAATAATGAAGAATAACATCTCCGAAGGAAGGGCTAAATTATGGGTGAAGAGAGGCCATACCCGGCCTATTTTTTCAAAGAGAACCATTTCTATCCAGTCAAAATAGATGCGATAAGGTGCAGATACTATACCGGCAGATGGATTCGCAGACGTTTAAGCTCTTCCACCGGGAGTGATAAAAGCAAGATATGGGGGTAAAAATGGCAAAAGATAGAAGAACTCTTCAGGATGAGAGCATAACGATGCCGATATACAGGCATCTTTACAGCGCTTGCTGGATCGGTCATCCACCGGGCGATCCACATGAAGAACCCCAAAAGTTCACACAGACATTGGCACAGAGGATAATGGCGGATAGTTCAAATGAATGGAACCTACGATTTGCAGAAAATGATATGCTAATGGATAAATTTGCGAAGGGTGAGCTGACAGAAGTGATGGAAACGGTGGAAAAGTTAGATGAGTTGATGAAGGAGTTTGGAGTGGAAGAGGCGATAGACGGGATAACATCGGCTGATGATGCGGTGACCGAAATTGATAAGAGGGTGGAGGAGTTTTCGGATATGACTGCTCTTGAGGCGATCGATGAGATACTGACATCAGAGGCGCTCACCACATTTATCCTTATCCCACCAGTAGCCAACATCCCGCTCGCACTGATTCCGGCGTTTTATACATTACTTTTTGGCCCTTCAGCCGATGCATTTTTCAACAATCTCGATCACTTTACTCTGGAGGAGACAGGTCAGCTTGAGGATTTCCACTATGAAGAGGGACTGCTAATGGCAAGAATATCTTATAGGGAGGAGAATGCAATGGAGATTCTTGAGCGGAGGCATTTGAGGACCGGGGAGAAGTTCAGGTATCTTTGCTGTCAGAGACCCACAGGAGAAGGTTCGCTGATGGTGTCCGATATTCTGAAGGACATAAGAAACGAAAGGATGCCAGAGTACGCCAATGCTCCGATATTCATGCACGGATACTGCTCCAGCACAATTCCCGATGCATGCCAACCTTCAAGCAGGAGCGTATATGAGCTCTGTTATCTATTCCCCATCTACGGTCAGAAGAGATGTGGGTGGCCATATCAGAGTTATGTTGGTCTCGTTCCTGTTCCTGGCTTATTCGATCTGATATTCAACAATTTACCGATAGACATGATAGCACCAAGGATGATCGGTCTCTTTACATCGGCTGAGATATGGTGGTCCAAATATTGCCTCTCACATTGTGCAGTGGGGTGTGAGCTTATCGGTTCTGAGACGATACCACCATTACCTACCGAGAGTGTGGCCTGTTATATAAGATATGGAATGGACCGCACCAGGTATCCTCCAAGCATGATACAATCAAAGAGGGTTTACGGCGAGGAGGCGCGAATAAGGGGGCCATATCCGCTCCCTGAAAAGTATACTTTGAGTCTGGATGAGGCAGTTGAGGAGATAATAAATGCGAGAAGAGAACATCCAGAGTGGTTAACAGATGTTAAAGGATTTGGAAATTAAGGGGGTTAAAGATGAGTGAAGAGAGGAGATGCCCGATATTCTGGGAGACCAAGATGCACAGGGTTCCTCCGTGTAATGGCAAAATCCTACGAAGAGAGCCGGCATTTTCATCCGAGAAGATGGCTGGGCAGATCTATGGGCTGAAGAATATTGGAGGGCGTGCGGCAGAAGAGAAGGTCCCATATTATATATATGAGTGCGAGCACGGTCACTTACTGTCCCGGCCAGATGGCTGGGCAGACGTGCCGATCGTTCCACCCGGTACGATAAAATCGATATATGGTGGTGTAAACAGACCACCAAAGTGGTATCAGGACTCCCAGGATGTCCAAGATGATGATAAAAGAGAAGTTATTAAAGTGATAAGATAACGAGAGTAAGAGGCCGGAGGAGATCACCAGCAGGTTACCTGAAAAGGTATATAATTGAAAGAGAGTTCCTCTTCTTCTGGCGAAAAAAGTTTGAGTTTAAATAGCGAGGTAGCCCTGCAACTTTGAAAAACTATATGACTAGATAAGTAATAGAAGTAATGAAAAATGAAGAGAGTGTCGTCTGAAAAAGACGCCCATACAAGGGTCACCAGGAGTAACATAATCGTTGCAATGAGTTTTGTGAGTATGATCAAGAGCTCGCTGGGGCCATTGGGCTCACATAAAATCATAATCGATAGAGATAATTTTATCATAGTAACGAGAGATGGAAGAACCATATTTGAGAATATTGAGGTGGTTCACCCGATAGAGAAGCTGCTTGTGACCTTGTCAAAAACAATCGATGAAGAAGTGGGAGATGGAACAACGTCCGTTGTCATTCTTACAGGGGAGCTATTGAGCAACGCATTGAAACTTATCGATGCGGGGCTGCACCCGTCCACCATCGTTAGGGGCTATCAAGCAGCCGGAGAAAAATCGATGGAGCTTATAGATGATCTGGCACTGCCTGTTGAAGATACGATGCTGAAACAGATTGCAATTACAGCATTAAATAGCAAAACACTGGACCAATATAAAGATGTCTTTGCTGATATGATCATAGAAGCCCTGATGACCACTTCAAAGAAGGAAGAAGATGAGGTTATTGTTGATCATGATAGCGTTTATTTTGAGAGGGTGCAGGGAAAGAGCACGCTTGAGACTGAGCTTATCAAGGGAATAATCGTCGAATCACAGGTGATGCCGCCTGGTATGCCTACCAAGATTGAGGACGCTAAGGTACTATTGTTGGATACGGATATAACATTTGACGACGTGAAGAAGGACAGGTATATTGAGCTCAATGTGGACGATCCATCGCAGATCGAAGATATGCACCTATCGACATTCGATTTCTTCGAAGAGATCGCTGAAAAGATCGTGGCATCCGGTGCAAACGCCGTATTTAATATGAAGAGTATGGACAGCATCGGTATGACTTACCTTGGGAAAAAGGGGGTGCTTGCCACCACAAATGTCAGAGGTACTGACCTGAAGAGGATATCGAAAGTGACCGGTGCCAAAGTTATCAATGATATAAACTCACTCTCAGATAGGGATCTCGGTCATGCAGAGAGGGTGTATCAGAAGAAGCTCGGAGATTTTAAGTTCATCTTCATGGACGTTGAAGATACCGCAACAATCCTCATAAGGGGTGGCAGTAAACAGGTGATAGATGAGACTTACAGGACACTCAATGATGCGCTCCACACAACCGCAAACGCAATTAAACACAAAGCGATCTTGCCTGGCGGTGGTGCAACTGAGACATACCTATCTCAGGCAATAAAGAAGCATGCTCTCAGCATAAAGACGAAGAAACAACTCGCAATCACGGCATTTGCCGATGCGCTGGAGACGATACCCATGACGCTTGCTCACAACAGCGGTGAAGATCCAGTCTCAGCAATAATAGAGCTGAGAAGACGACATGAGACGGATGGAAGATACCATGGACTGGACGTGACCAAAAGGGAGATCGTGGATATGGTAAGAGAAGGCGTGCTGGAACCGCTAATTATGAAGAAGAGCGTAATCAGGAGTGCTTCTGAGACTGCCCAAGTCATACTGCGAGCTGATGATTATATACCAAAGAAACTCACTGATTGAATTCGTATGCACCTTCCCCATCAAAGCAGTAGTGAACTTTCTGGTAGTCCCTTCTCAGGTTTATGATATCGCTTTTGACTTTTTCAATATCCTTATCCACAATGACTCGTTTGATCAGATCTGCGACTTCGACCATCTCGGACTCGCGCATCCCAAGCCTTGTAAGCTCCTGCGTTCCCAAACGAAGACCGGATGGGTAATCTGAGTAATTGACATCATCCCATGGAAGTAGGTTCTTGTTTGCCACAATATTTGCCCTCTCAAGATTTATTGCGATGAGAGATCCGCTACCATGGTCAGAGACATCGAGCGCAACCTGGTGTGTCTGAGTAAATCCCTTCTCCTCGCATAGTACATGAAGGCCGAGCTCATTAAGCCTCTGGGCCAGGGCTTTGGCATTCGATATCGTCTGTTTTGCATAATCCTCTCCAAACTCAAGCATCTCAACAAGAGAGACTGCAAGACCTGCAATGTGATGAAGGTGATGATTGCTGACCGTTCCGGGAAAAACGGCATGATCGATCTTATGTCCAATATCGGATTTTGAGAGTATTATTGCACCCTGCGGACCGGGGAAGGTCTTGTGGGTAGAACCAGTGACTACGTCGGCACCTTCTCTCAATGGGTCCTGAAACTGTTTTCCTGCAATAAGGCCTAAAACATGTGCAGCATCATAGACAATCTTTGCACCAACTTCATCTGCAACTTCTCTTGCTTCACGTACCGGGTGTGGGAAGAGGAAAAGACTGGCTCCAAAAACGATCACTTTTGGCTCCAATTCCCTTATCTTTTTGACCATTTTATCAGGATCTATATTCATCTCTTTTGAATCGAACGGGTGAATATCAACTCGTAGTTTTCTGATACCGGCAGCAGAGTATCTGGCGTGGCTTATGTGACCGCCATGGGGAACCGATAATGAAATTATCTTATCTTCTGGATCTGTTAATGCAAAGAAGGCTGCAATATTTGCGTTTACACCAGATATTGGCTGCACATTGACATGCTCGGCTTTGAATAACGTCTTAGCATGCTCTATCGCTTTACCCTCGATGAGATCGATGTGATCACAACCTTGATAATACCTGTGACCCACTGTCCCCTCTGCATACCTGTGTGACAGATCCGATGATAGAAGCACCCTCACGGTCCTGCTGGTAATATTCTCACTTGCAATCATCGGCAGCGAGTGCTTAAAAAACTCGTGATGATCCTTTACCGTATCTATAATTTCATCGATTTCGTGCTTCATGCTCATTTCTCATCTCTTGTTGGTTTGTTGATAGATAAAAGTGCCGATTCCAAAAAAGTTTTATATTGTACTGAGCATTCAGGATTGTGGTTCATATGGTCAAGGTTGGTTTTGTTAAGATCGGGAATGTGGGGACATCCATAGTTGCCGACTTGTTACTGGATGAAAGAGCAGACAGGGAGATTGACGTCAGAACTGTGGGAACTGGGGCAAAGATGGGGACGGATGAAGCTCACTACGCTGAAAAATTGATGGAATGGGATCCCGATGTGGTTATTGTAATAAGTCCAAATGCTGCACTTTCGGGTCCAAAGGCCGCACGCGAACTTTCAAAAGACAAACCATGTATAGTCATATCTGATGCCCCTTCAAAGAGGATAAAAGAGGAGCTGGAAGAGGCAGGTTTTGGTTACCTCATCATAACCGGCGACCCCATGATAGGGGCCAGAAGAGAATTTTTAGATCCAACCGAGATGGCCCTCTTCAATGCCGATGTTGTAAAAACACTTGCAATAACCGGTGCACTGAGACTGGTACAGGAGGAGATAGACAGGGTTATAGCACAGGTCGGAAAGGGAGAAGTTGTAGTTCCAAGGATTGTTGTGACGGCTGCAAAAGCAGTGGCAAGGGTAAATTTCTCAAACCCATATGCAAAAGCCAAAGCTATCGCTGCATACAATCTCGCAGAGAAAGTTGCTGAGATGGATGTTCAGGCCTGTTTTATTATGAAAGAGAGAGAAGAGTACATACCGATGGCAACAGCGGCCCACGAGGTGATGAGAATAGCTGCGATGCTTGCTGATGAGGCGAGAGAGATCGAGAAGAATTCCGACAGAGTTTTACGAAAACCACATGCGAAATCAGGTGATATACTCAGTAAAGTGAGCCTGCTCGATGTACCTGAGTGAAAAGTGGGGTGGAAAGATGGATAGTAGGATGTCATTCTTACTGGAATTATTGGATTGGGACTATATTATACTTGGATTTATCAAGGACGAGGATGGTACAAGGTGTGTTGAGTGGGATGCAGAAGATGAACCCGAACTTGTCAAGCAGGTTGTTGCAAGAATGACAGATGGTGTCTCAGGGAGAGCATGCAACAGGGTTAAAGTATACGAGATTAAGAAGATAGAGGACATACATATAAAGGATAAGAAAGAGGAGAAATGTGATTAGTGGGGAGACGGCCTATGGCTTGCGCCATAGGGCGTAGTCTCGTTCAAATCCTAAAAAACCCTCACCTTGCAGGTCGCAAGATATCTCTCTCACCTGCAGGCTCAAACTCCCTTAGAGCGGCCTTTGCAAACTCTTCTCTGACATGCCTGAAATCAAATGCCATGT
>JAXHTJ010000051.1:0-15100 GCA_034190245.1 Halobacteriota archaeon
TGACAGTGTTATACGGTCTGTTTGGGCAATTAAAGGAAGTAAACCAAGAGTGAAGATAACAGGATCTCATAAGAAGACTTTTATCTTCGGTTCTCTTTCTCTTGATGGTCGCCAACTGTTCCGCCAGTATTCACAGATGAATACTAAAATATTCCTTAATTACCTTAAATCACTCAAAAGGAAGTTCAAAAAGTTCATATTTTTCTATGATGGTGCTCCCTGGCACAGAACAAAAGAAATCATTGATTTTTTTGAGGAAAACCGGGATTGCATTATACCAATACGTTTTCCAAAATGTTCTCCCGAGTTTAGTCCATTGGAAGAATGTTGGAGACAGGGAAGAAATGATATCATTGGCCCGATAGTTCCACACACGTTTGATGAACTAAAGAGGAACATATCAAAATATTACAGGACCAAAAGATTCAAGTTAGATATGATCAAATATTTATGTCAGTGAGTATACGTATCTTTCGTTATTTGGGAGGTTTGGTATTAAGATTGCAGCCATTAACTATTCATCTTCTAGTATCGCAAAGGTGATTATGATACTACTGGTGATGGTTGTTATGTAAGATCAGTCCGCTTCTATTATCACCTCTTTTCTTTATAAGTATCATCATCCTTTCCCTTTCCTTTATCTGCTCTTGCAATACACGCTCCTCGTGCTCTCTTCTGCACAACTGAACGTGCCTGGTTCTCTGAAGAATCTCTTCCAACTCTTCTAAGCCGACTTCCATAAGGCCAAGTTCTGTATCCATAACACCAGCTCCCCACTCTTTGATTCTCCTCCCACTAAACTGTAGATCACTATCAGAAAAATTATTGAAAATAAGACTGCTTGGATTGAGCCAATTATCATTTTTATATGTCTTTTACCTGCAACATGGGATCTTTTAAAAGAATCCCTGTACTTCACCCCATCCCTCCAACGCTATACCTCTTCCTATCGCGAAGTTCCTGCTTCTTCGCCTCATTCCAACCGCTTACGGCCTGTACGTATCCCGTAACCCTCGATAACTGCTCTACATTCTCAGAACCACAATTCGGACAGCTTTCGTGAAGCCCGGATTCGACATGGTAATCGTCCATGCATACGGTCATGTCTTTTGTAAATGCAAAGTATCCAACTTGGGTGTTCCTTGCGATCTTCATGGCAAGGCTCTTGAGGCCCCTTGGATCCGGTGCACTCTCTCCCATGAATATGTGGAATATGTTACCACCGTCAACTATAGGGAAGAAGAGGTGCTCGATTTCAATCTTGTCTATCAAAGATATATCCGCACCCGGTGGGACATGTGCACCATTTGTGTAGTAGACAGGGAGATCCCTCGTCTCACCTATCTTCTCCATTGCCGCATTGAGATCACCCTTCACAACCTGCTGGGCGCACGATCTGAACTCTTCATTGAGAAGATCGGCAACTGCAAACCTCTGAGCCGTAGTCTCGGCGGGCGTTCTGGCAAGAGCAATCGTCATGTTGTGCTTGAAAGAGAGTTCCTTTGCATACAGCTCCATCTCTGTCATCGTCCGAACAGCAAACTTCAGCGCATCTTTTCCTTCATATATCTGCTTTTCAATGTGATACTGTAACATCTCATTTATCCCAAGAATACCGATTATATAGACCAGATCGGAAGTGTAAACAGCGATATCACCCCTCTCACCTGTATTTGGATCCCTTGGACGCTGGGTAACAAATGGCATCCTGCCATTCTCGGCTATTTCCTCCATCCATCTTCGTTTGATCTTCAGGAGATCCACTGCTAGATCCATTAACCTCTTCAGCTCGGAGAATAGCTTTTCATCGTCGTGATCCGCGCGATAAGCGGCCCTTGGACAGTTGACAGAGACTACCTGCCACCCACCCATGGAGAAGTGCTTTCCATTCCTGAAGTATAACTTGTCATCGAAGCCATCATCATCTGACAACGATGAGAACTGATAAGCACAGCACTGATAACAGGATATTCCTTCTCCTGCACCCCTGTACTCCGGTAACTGGTTGTCAAAGTACGGCGATCCAAACTTTGCGGCAAGCTCAAAGGCGAGGTTATATAGACCTTCGTAGGTGGGCAGGTCGGGATTAGCGGCATTGAACTCCTCATCCTCGCACATGAAATCTGGTTCTATGCTGATCTCAGGTTTCGGGAAGTTGAAGGGCTTACCCCAGTAGTCTCCATCTATCAAAACCTCCATCAATGCAGAAAAGCCCAGGCGAACCTCTCTCTCAAACTCGCCATAAGTTCTCAGGTCTTCCTGCGAGCCGTCCCAAATCTTGCCCTTGTATACCACATGGATATCCCTCCAAATCTTCGGAACACCCGGGGTTAACTGCACGCTTGAGAAGACAATTTGGCCTCCACGAGCGACCATCATCTGCGTCATCTCGTATACAAACATCTGCATAAGCTGTTTGATCTCCCCAAAATCCATCCCCTCAAAGTACGGCGCCACAAAAGTTAAGAAGTTGTAGAATCCTTGCCCGCCTGCAAAGTTCGTCTGAGCAGAGCCCAGTGCTTTGACAGCATGAAGTATTGCAACTTCGGCCTTCTTTGCAGGGCCGGCAACAGAAGCTTTTGTGCCGGATCCATCCGGCATGAGTCCATAATAGAAGAAGTACCTCAGGTCCCAATCCTGACAGAATGATCTCGTACCGAAGTACTCCAGATCATGAATGTGAATATCACTATTTAAATGAGCATCAGCTATCTTGGGTGGCAATGAGAGCAGATACTGTTCCTTTGATATCTTGTCCGCCTTCTTCTTATGCGAGGTCTCCGCGTTCTCCTGCAGATTCGCATTCTCATTTGCCTCAAAGCCGTTTCCTGTATCTATCATATATGCATCATATACAGGAGTCCCTATCCTCGTCGATATGTTCCTCCACTCCTGATGATGATTCTCCAGTAGGATGACATTCACAATCTCCCTGACAAGGGGGCCTGAGAGGAACTTTACACCCATAAGCTTTATCCGCTCCTCAGCCTCTCTTGCGATCTGAAGAGCGCTCTCTAAATCTATAGCAGAGATACCATAGAACTTCTCTGATAGTTTCGTCTCTTTCAAGAGCTGCTTTACTATAGCCTGTCTGTCCCAGTCCAGCATATACCCATCAGATGTCCTGACTTTGGGCATTAAAGGCAACTCAAAGCCATCAAGTGTCTGCTGGATCAACCTTTTCTGGACTAAAACTTTTATCTCGCTTGGCTGCTGCATATCATCAAGTGTCGAACTCACCACAATATCCTCCATACAATGAAAGCAAGTCTGCTTCTGAATGAACAAAACACGACCCACACACCCTTATTTAGATAAACTCTGGATCAAATCTGCATTAACTACATCTCCATTGAACAGATTATCACACGTAAAGAACTTATCATCAACCTGCATCACTGGTGCGGAAGCCGTAAATACCCCATTTACCCTCAGTTCTGTCAGGGCTTCTGCTGTACTCATATCTCTCTCCTCATAACCCAACTCTTCTGATTTGAGTACTTCTTTCAACTGCTTACATCTTGGGCATATCTCGGTTGTGTAAACAGTTATTTGGGGCATTGTATGACCTCTTATTTTGTGCACACAGAGATTAATTCCAAGTACCAAAAGACTTTTTCCACAATCACTTCAGTGGAAATGAAGGGGGCTTCCAAAAAGACTATATATAGTGACTATCGATAGTATGTAATGTGAATCTTCCGCATCAAAAAAGTCCGATTGAGCTGCACACCCAATGTTTGATACTGTCAAAGATAGAGCTTGATGACTCGCTCAGTAAGGTTCAACTCAAGACCGGACTCTCCTTTGCAACGGTTCAGAAGACCGTTAGAGGGCTGGAGAGAAGAGGGATAATAAGAACGAGAGAGAACATAACAAAAAAGGGGAGGGCAAAGGAGTGTGTAAAGATATCTCAAACTCATAAAAAGGCCGCTATCTTCTACTTAGATATGGTTGGTAAGATGAGCCATTTTTTATCAAGCTCCACGGAGTTTAGTCCAATACTATTCGAGATAAAGATCCTTGAGGTTTGTCTGGACAGGATAGGAGAGAGCCTTTCTCAGGACGATCTGATAGTATTTAACAGATGGTTAAAGAGCATCGACGGATCCATAGATGTGGACAAAATAGAGGGCTATGAGGATTTTTATGATATCAAAGACGGTAAAGCTGAATTTTTCCCGGAGAACTTTGAAATAAAGGTGAAGAGCAAGAAGATTGAGCGTGATTCGACTGAACAGAAGACTCTTGATATGCTTATGTAGCAAGTGTTAAGTCGAATGAGGGGTAGTATGAAGCATGGGTGATTTACGGGCCTTTGTTGCGGTGGACATACCTGATGATCTCAAAGAGAAGATAAGGAAGATTCAAGCAGAATTTAACGGATTTGGCCTCAAGATGGTCGATCCGAAGATAGTCCATCTGACCTTAAAGTTTTTGGGCGATGTACCAAAGGAGAATATAAAGAAGGTGAGTGAAGCACTCAACTGCGTCAATTGTGAACCTTTCACATCCGAATTGAGAGGGGTGGGTGTCTTTCCCAACTTCAAGCGCATCAGGGTAGTCTGGATTGGGGCAATAGGAGATTTTGAATTGCTGCACGATTCGGTCGAATCCCTGCTGGAACCGCTCGGATTTGCCAGGGAGGATAAGAGATTCACATCCCATATAACCGTTGCAAGGGCAAAGAAGATAACTAAGGATGAAGAGCGGTTGGTTGCAGGTAAGGTGAAGGATCTTACCGGGATAACACTTGGAAGCATGCCCGTAGACAGGATAAAACTGAAGAAGAGTACTCTCACCCCAAAAGGCCCTATATATGAAGACCTATATGTTAAAGAGTTAGGAGGTTAAATCATCAACGAAGAAGAGAGGAAAGTTTTCATGGAACAGATCGGATATCTGTTCGAATTTATTAATCCAACAAGAATTGAGCTGGTGATAAGAAAGATAAGCGATAAGATAGATCCATTGGACGAGATGGACATTCCAAAAGATATCGATCTAAATTTTTTGCACATAGCAATTGTAAGTGCCGAGTGGGAGGGTAACGTCACACCGGAATTGGTAGAAGAGATTGTAGACGAGATGAATAAATGGATTGTCCAGAATACGGGAAGAGATTCACTTGTTGGATCTCTCTACTTCTTAAATGATGACTCCGAAAGCCTACCTGAGATTCTGAAGAGATACGATATCCCAATCGATGAGATACCGTATGAGTATTACAAGATACCCTGATAGGATCTTACTTTATCACTTGTAGCTTAAGGTGCTCCGGGCGTACAAAGATCTTCTTCATCTTTCTACCGTCTCTCACCTCGAGTATATATGCCCTCCCCCGCTTACCTTCGACTTTTGCCGTCTTACCATGGAACTTCGGATTGGGCATCCCTTTATGAACACTCGGATCGATCTTTATATGTACCATCTGTCCCGGTTCAAAGACCTGGATTGCCCTGCTTATGGGCGAAAGTCCTTTGTCTCGTATGCGTTTTTTAAGCTTATATCTCGTCTTTCTCCGGATACCGTGTGATTTTGGCATATGATTCCTCCTATAAATCCTATATAACTCCTATATCAATCTTTACATCGATAACGTCCAACTCACTAACCTTTACATCCATGTCCAGCAGGCCCGCAAGGCTTGGATCTGTCCTCCCTTCGTCGCCGGACATGAGCTCTTTTACATATAACCCGCCTTCACAGTTTATCTCTATTTCGGCTGTACCCCCATCCAGAGATATCAATCTCACTTTATGAACATTGCGCTTTCTCAGCAGATCAGATCTTCTGTGAAGAACTCTGATTGGGGTCTTCTGCTCAATCTCTCCTTCTAACTTGGCCAGAGCAATATTCAATCTTTCCTTTTCAATCGCACCGTCCACTACTACCCTGGCTTTGTAAACCTTATCCCCCTTGACTGACTTAATCCTTCCTACGACCTCTCTGTTTGTGTAGTTCAGGCCCATCACCTCAATCTTACCATCACACTCTTCATCTATCTTCCTTTGTAACTCCGAGAGGTCAATCTCTCTGAGAGTTGGTTCCTTGATCTCCAGGATGAAGGGTCTTCCGGTTCCAAGCATCAAGGCGTCTATATCCTCCCTCCCTGCACCATGAAGGGACGCATCAGATCCCTTGAATTCAGCAAGAGAAGGCCAGGATATCAACTCTTCCACAGATTCTTTATATCGCTTCCCGGTCCCACCACAAGAATCGCATCCTGAGCCGCCACACTCCCTGCAGAACCATCTCGTCTGCGGTATACCACGAATCAGTTTTCTGTATCTTCCGTAGATGAAGAGAGAGTTGATCTGTAGATCAACTCTCTCTTCCTCCAAGTTCAGAAGTATCACGATATCAGGCCTCTCAAAGTCGACATCTTTTCCCGTTCTCTCAAAGATTAACTTACCAACCTCGCGATTCAATTCGGATTTCAATGGTTCGGCCCATCTTGTCCCTGATTCGGCCCATAGTATCTCCTCGTTTTCTGAGATCAGTCCTGTGATCTTTGTTCCAACCAGAAATGTCTCATAATCGTACTTTTCAAGCTCCATGACGGCTTTATCTGCCCAGGACTCAATCTCATCCATGAGGCCGTTACATACCCAGCATCCCCCTTCATCAGGCAACCCTAAGTTCTCGAAGGCCCCATCATTTCTCCCTTCTCCTTCTTCCTGAGAATCGGCGCTTGCGCTCATCAAAAGGACGGTTCTGATCGCAAGCCCCCTCTCTTTATTTGTCATTCCTGTTGAGAGTTTTGCAAACTGCCGCCCCAGACAGGAATCGCATATCGGGCCTTCACAGGTGATTTTAATTGCAGTTTCGATCAAGTTCATTTATATCCAACCTATTGTGTACTACTATTATACAGTGATCAGCATGAAGTGACACTGGACCGACACATACCTTTTCTGCACCAAGACTCTTCAGTAACTCTTCATACTCTATGCTCAATCCCAGATGATCCCCCAGAACAAATGTCGGTTCTTCAAACTCCAGATCCATCTTAGTTATATCAATGCCATCCTCTCTCAGGTAAAAAATGTCACCTTCGTCTGATAAAGCATCTTTCAGATCACCTCTTCTGACAAAGATACCGGGTGTTGATTCTACTTCCACTCCTTCTTCACCCTTTCTGTCGAGTGCTTTTTTTATAAGCGAAGCTATGTTGCGCTCATCCGGATTAAGGTGCTTGAGTCTCTCCCCTTCAAATCTTATAGTTATCGGTGGATCTGGTCCTCCGAGGAGTATCAGCCAGAGAGTCACATCTCTTCTGATGTCGTGTGATAGGAAGAATGCAGAGTTCACACACCTGCACAAGATGTCAAGGCGACCGCCCGAGCTATGAAGGCCGTTTAAGGAGAAATTCGGGGAAGTGATTGCCTTATTCCCAACTACAATGAAATTTCGCATATCTATATCTCGGCAAAAGGTATAAGAATACTGTCGATAATATGTTGATAAAATATAGATCTTGTTTATACAGGGGATGATTAGAATGGATGGGTTAAAGAGATATCTTTTGGTATTTTTTACGGGGTTGCTTCTGGTCGGGCTTGTTATTAGTACCGGTTGCATAGGGGGTGAAGATGAGGTAGAGTCAAACGAAACAAGCACCCATGAAACGCCGGATGAGACAGAACCAACGGCTAAACCGGCAGTGGAGATAGAAGATGCAAAACTTCCGGGAGCCTATAAATATACCATGAGACTCTCCAGATCAGATAACATTTCGAGTACTTATAGGGTTTGGGTGGATGGCAAAAACTCCAGAATGGAGATGGATACAAAGTATCAGGATGGGGAGGAAGAGAAGATGATTGTAATAATAAAGGGAGATAAAACTTACTTATACTTCCCGGAGGAGAATAGCGCTGTTATGGAGGAAACCGGCAGTGGTACAAGTCAGATCGATCCATTCGCGGGAACGTTCTCTGAGTGGTACACCGGATACAGTACAGAGGCTGAAATTCTCCAATGGATGGAAACGTCATGCTCTACGGATCCAAGCTGCAAAGATGTTAAATCAATCGGATATGAGACCATAGCCGGTGTATCATGCATAATCTTTGAGGTTACAAGTCCTGATGATACTGAAACGAAGATATGGACGGCAGAAGGAAACGGTTACATAATGAAGATAGAGACAGAATACAAGGGTGATACCACAATACTCGAATTCAGCGATATCGATATCGATGCGACAATTCAGGCGAGCACATTTGAGCTACCAGTGGGCGTTAAAATTATGGATGAGTATGAGTTTATGTGAATAACGAAGGCAAAAAATCACTCTAAATATTAAACCCGCCACCCTTCATCAATTTTTTCATAGAGGCTCTTCCCATCTTTCCGCCTCTAAGCCCTTTCATTGCGCGTTTCATCATCTTGTGGTACTTCAAAAGTTCTCTGACCTCTTCAGGATCAGTCCCGGAGCCCATTGCAATTCGTCTAATCCTTCCACCGCTTATCAGACTCGGCTTCTCAAGCTCTTCATCTGTCATCGAGTCCATAATCACCATAAAATTCTTGAGCTTGTCTTTTGTGACTTGATATGCTTCATCCGGTATATCTATGCCCATACCGCCAATCGGGAGCATATCCATCACCTGTCTCAGCGGTCCAAGCTTATTTACCATGCCGAGGTTCTTATACATATCTTTTAGCGTGAATCTGCCTGAGAGCATAGATTCGATGTCCATCTCCTCATCTTCAAAGGTCTCTTCGGCCTTTTCGATGAGCGACTTTATATCCCCCATACCAAGCAGGCGGGATATAAACCTGTCGGCCTCAAAAGGTTCAAAGTCATCTATGGTCTCACCGGTCCCTATGAAGGCTATCGGAGAACCGGTCTCGGAGACGGCAGAGAGCGCCCCTCCACCCTTTGCGGTACCATCCAGTTTTGTTATGATTACTCCATTTATCCGAACAGATTCGTTGAAAGCACGCGCCTGCTCAGAAGCACCCTGGCCGAGAGCGGCATCCAGAACCAGAAACTTCTGGTCTGGTTTTACAAGCTTGTTTATCTTCTCCATCTCTACAATCAGGTCCTTCTCGAGCGAATGCCTGCCCGCAGTATCTATGATCTTCACGTCGGTATTAAGCTCTTTCATCCCGTTCTTGACGATTTTGACGGCGTCCTTGCCACCCTCCTCACCATAAAATGTTACTCCGACCTTCTCGCACAGCTGTTTCAGTTGATTGTATGCGCCAGGTCTGTAAACATCCGCACAAATCACACCCGGCTTTAGACCTTTCTTCTGGAAGTACCTTGCAAGTTTTGCGGTGGATGTGGTCTTACCAGAACCCTGAAGTCCCACCATGAGAATCGTCTGGCCAGTGAGTGGAATGTTAACATCCTTGCCCACAATATTTACGAGTTCCTGATATACTATGTGGAGTATATGCTCTCTCGGATTTGCGCCTTTTGCGGGTTTCTCTTTTAATGAGCGCTCCTTGATCTTGGTTGATAGCTCCATTACGAGCTTTACGTTTACGTCAGCGCCGAGCAAAGCACGTTGAATATCTTTGACGAACTCGTTCACCGTGTACTCATCAATCCGGTTTGCTCTTGCAATCTTACGCATGACGTCTCTGAGTGAACGCCCAAGTGAATCAAGAACCATATATAGCCACCATCTTGCTTTAAAGATTTTAAGGTTTTTGATTAATCCTTAAAATATTCACTTTCCAACAGGACACGATTCAATACATATATTGCACCAGATATCGCTCGTATCCGATAGTACCCTCAAATGCGACTGGCTATAGGAAAGACAGGGTCCTCTGTTGTAACCATCATCATTCAAAGCTTTTGCAGGACATGACCTTATACACAGGTCACAATCTCTACAATACTTGCTCTCATGGATCGGTTTACCCACAACCAGCGGTGCATCTGTAACAAGTGCCCTTAGGCGCACCTGAGAGCCAAATTTGTCTGTGATGAGTAGATTGTTCTTTCCGATAGGCCCGATGCCTGCAAGGGCTGCCGAATCCTTGAGATAAAGCCCGGGGTTGTAAGATACCATCTTGGATTCATAACCACTATCAGAAATGAAGTCTTTAAGCTTGCATCCGAGGCTCTCGATTATCGAATCTGCAAAATGAAAGCTCTTGTTGCTCTTTTTATCTTGATACCATGTGTCAAGGATCAGGTCATTCAAATGCAAACCGATCACGATTATCGTCTTTGCACCCTCCAAAAAGGACTCGGGACGTGCTCCTTTCACGCGCTCACCATAGAGCATCGGATCACAGAATCCAACAACGTCGATACCGATCTTCTTGCTGTATTTTTTGATCTTTTCAGTTAATTTGGAGTCTTCATTCATCTTTGATACATATCCTCAATATCCTCAAAACTTCTCCCTTCGGATGTGACAGTAAGGTTGTTTACCCGTATTCTGGTAATATTTTTGATGATAGTCCTCTGCCTGATAGAAAGTTCCCGCTTTCTCAAGAGTGGTTGCTACCCTGTAACCTTTCTCCTCAAGGATTTTGATAAGCTTTTGTGAGATCTCTTTTTGCTCTTCGTCAAGATAAAATATGGCAGATCTGTATTGTTTTCCAATATCTGGCCCCTGGCGGTCTATCTGTTCGGGATCGTGTATCTCAAAGAAGAGTCTGGCAAGGTCCTCGTATGTCGTTTGGGAGGGATCATATGTCACTTCAATTGCTTCAGCATGTCCGGTCTTGTCGCTACAAACTTCTTTGTAAGTCGGATTATCCTTATTTCCTCCAATATAACCCACACGTGTTGAAATAACCCCTTTTTCATCTTTGAAATAATGCTCAAGCCCCCAGAAACATCCTCCGGCAAAAATTGCCTTTTTTGCACCATTTCCATCTTTACCAGGTACAAAATCTAGCGAAATGGAATTTACACAGTGCCTGACATCTTTTTTGGTGAATTTTTCTCCTTCAAATACATGCCCTAAATGTGCGCCACAGCTGTTACATAAAATCTCAACTCGCACTCCATCGGAATCCGTTTCGCGTTTCACAGCTCCGGGGATCTCGTCATCAAAGCTTGGCCAGCCACAGTGAGATTCAAACTTATCCTCTGATCTGTAAAGCGGCGCACCACATCTTTTACAGACGTATGTTCCTCTCTTTTTATGCTTGTAGTACTCTCCCGTAAATGGCATCTCAGTTCCTTTGTAAATGATGACACTCTCTTCCTTGGGTGTTAATCTTCTATGCTCCATTCTTACTTCCTGAGCTCTCAGATTGCCCTAATTAAAAGTAAGAGAGGTGAGACGAAAAACCTTCTCATGAAACCTCCCTCTGGGGTCGGATTCAATCGTACCCATAAAATCTGACAAGTTTACCCGGAGAGACTCCACAGTAGAATAATGCCCTCACCATCCAGTTTCTGAGTGTGCAGTAAATAATCCCCTCCTCCTCCCATCTGCGCTGTGAAGTGCTGACACAATCGGAGATGAAATTGATTCTTCCTTTAGATCTTTTTATCCGGCGCATCAGTTCCACATCTTCCATCAAGGGAATCTTCCTGTACCCACCCAACTCGTTGAAATAACCCCTCCTCAAAAAGATTGCCTGATCGCCATAGGGAACCCTCGTCAAACGTGAGCGAAGAGAGATCATCTTCGAAATCATATTATAGACAGGCCTTTCTGATCTGATACACAGATCAAAGGCGCCACCAACATACAGTCTATCATCTAAAACTGAACTTATCTTTTCGAGTGCGCCATCTGGAAGACGGGTGTCTGCATGAAGAAATAGTAGAATGTCTCCTCTTGCGACATCCGCCCCGGCATTCATCTGATGGGCACGTCCCTTTTCAGAACCGATTGATATTACTTCTGGATTTTTTATCGCATTTATTGTATCTTTTCTCTGGCTTCCGTCGACAACGACGATCTCAAAATCCTGACTAGGGGATAAATTGTAAATGTGTTCGATCTGCGAATTTATATGATCAGCCTCGTTTAATACGGGGATTATTATTGAAAACCTGTAACTCATCTCTTCCATGATTTAAATCCAATTCGTTTCATAAATACTCAAATTTACTGAAGATGGTTAAGATGAAGTTAGGTTTATGTGCGGCTACTTTACTTTATTTTAGCATCATAAAAGTGCAACAAGTGCAACGCTTTTTCTTGAGCATTCTGACCCCTTTTCATCAATACCATTTCATGCCAGCAAAATGAAGAAAGAAGACCTTGTAAAAAGAGATGGTATAAGAACCGTAGAAAATTATATACAAAGTTCCGACCATTTATCTAAGAAGCGTAAGAGCGAAAAAGAAAAAGCCACAAAACATGCTTCTCATAAAAAGAAGATTCATTGGTTTTTCCCTGATATCATCATAGATATAAACGAGGTCTCACAATGGAAAAAGAAGATTTACTTGAGATAATCAATAAAGCTGCAAGGGATGAAGCGCTAGTGCTTGACCTCAGTGGAAATAATTTATCCTCTCTTCCTCCTGAAATCGGTAAACTGTCTAACCTGACAGAGCTTGACCTTAGTTATAATCAATTATCTGCCCTTCCTCCTGAAATCGGTAAATTGACTAACCTGACAGAGCTTCACCTCGATAGAAATGAATTATCTGCCCTTCCTCCTGAAATCGGTGAACTGACCAACCTGACAATGCTTGACCTCGGTGAAAATCAATTATCTACTCTTCCTCCTGAAATCGGTAAACTGACCAACCTGACAATGCTTAATCTCAGTTCCAATCATCTATCTACTCTTCCTCCTGAGATCGGTAAACTGTCTAACCTGACAGAGCTTGACCTTAGTTATAATCAATTATCCGCTCTTCCTCCTGAAATCGGTGAACTGACCAAGCTGACAACGCTTGACCTCTATAACAATCAATTATCTGCTCTTCCTTCTGAAATCACTAAACTGACTAACCTGGCAACGCTTGACCTCAGTGACAATCAATTACCCTGCCTTCCTCCTGAAATCACTAAACTGACTAAGCTGACAGAGCTTGACCTCTATAACAATCAATTATCTGCTCTTCCTACTGAAATCGGTGAACTGACTAACCTGACAGGGCTTTACCTCATGGGGAATCAATTATCCGCTCTTCCTACTGAAATCGGTGAACTGACTAAGCTGACAGAGCTTGACCTCAGAGTAAATAAATTATCCGCTCTTCCTTCTGAAATCACTAAACTGACTAACCTGACAACGCTTGACCTCAGGGGAAATCCGCTTGAACGGCCGCCGCTTGAAATTGCTGAAAAGGGGATTGAAAAAATAAGGTCATACTTCCAATCTCTGGAAGGTGAAAAAGAGGCATTAAATGAGGTAAAAGTGCTATTTATTGGTGATGGAGGGGCCGGAAAAACATCCCTGATAAAACAGCTTCAGGGAGAAAAATTTGATAAAAATGAACCACAAACACATGGTATTAACATTAGTGATTGGAAAGATGAAAAGAAAGATACGGATATAAATGTTCATTTCTGGGATTTTGGCGGTCAGGAGATTATGCACGCCACACATCAGTTCTTCTTATCCAGACGCAGTCTATATGTTTTAGTTTTGGATGGCAGAAAAGATGAAAAAACCGAGTACTGGCTCAAACATATTGAAAGTTTTGGGGGTGATTCACCAGTACTTGTGGTTCTGAATAAAATGGATGAAAATCCAGGTTTTGATGTGAACCGAAGATTTTTAATGGATAAATACAGCGGAATAAAGGGATTTTATTATATTTCTTGTAAAAATGGTAAAGGGATCAAGGATTTTTCTAGAAAGTTAAGCGAGGAATTGGCAAAAGTTGAACTTATTAATTTTACATGGGCAAAAAGCTGGTTCAATGTAAAAACTCAATTGGAAGATATGGAAGACAATTTCATCACTTATGATGAATACAAAAAAATCTGTGAAAAAGAGGACATTGTAGAAGTATCAGATCAGGATACACTTGTTGATTTTTTGAATGATCTTGGGGTGATACTGCATTTCAAAGATTTTGAGTTGTTAGATACTCATGTGTTGGAACCAAAATGGGTAGTAGGGGCAGTCTATAAAATAATAAATTCGGAAAAATTAGCAAAAGATAAAGGAATTTTAAAATTAAACTCTTTAAGGGAGATTCTAAAGAAACAAAGAAAAGATGACTATGTTTATCCACGTGATAGATACGGATACATCATCAATTTAATGAAGAAATTTGAACTATCTTTTAAAATAGATGATAAAACAGTGCTAATACCAGATCTTCTGGAAGTTCAGGAACCTGAATTTGATTTTGACTATGATAATTCCTTGAAATTTGTTATAGAGTATGATTTCCTGCCCCGATCGGTAATGCCCAGGTTTATTGTAAAGATGCATAAAGGCATAAAAGGGAATTTGCGATGGCGGACAGGCGTAGTTCTTGAAGATAAGGCATTTCACTCTACAGCAGTAATCAAATCAGATGATGAGGCTAAGAAAATATATATAGATGTAGATGGTGAACAGAAGAGGGATTTTTTTTCAGCCGTCTTATACACACTCCGTGAAATAAATGGAAGTTTTGAAAAGATAGAAGCCATTGAAAAAGTCCCCATGCCTGACGACCCTGAAATCACAATGAGTTACCAGCATTTAATCAGATTGGAGAGAAAAGGGATTGAATATTACATACCTGATGGTTCAGATAAAGAGTATAATGTGAAGGATTTACTGGGAACAATCCACGTGGAAAAAAAGACTGAAGAAGAAATTTTACAGATTTTAAGAGAGCTAAAAGTTGAATCGGATAATGAAGAGACTTTGCTAAAAAAGGTGGAGGATTCGATGATTTTGGAGCTAAATATCATGGGGTTGGGGGTGGATATAAAAAAATTGATTAAAAATCTATTTCATAAAGGATAGAGCCCGGAACTGTTAAAATTGTCCCCTATACCAACCTTTAATTACCGGTCGTTCAATATCATAATCTATGGCCGGGCCTATCAGCATACTGAAACATAGAAATCTTCCTCTTCGAACCCAACTTTGACAGTTGGGTTATAAATAAGTATTTAACCTATCAATTTTCTTATGATCTCAATTTTTCATCAACTTTTTTGAAGTGGATTTGAAGGTTTTTTTCTCAGTGATACAATGT
>JAXHTJ010000052.1:0-3242 GCA_034190245.1 Halobacteriota archaeon
TCTATGTCATCCTTGAAGTCAAATATCTGTGCATTGATTGCTCCATTGGAGATCTTGAGATCATCAATCCCCGTTGTTCCCGTGATATCTATTCCACCGTTACTTGTACTCGCCTTAACGTACCCATCGACATTCTCAATAATTATTTCACCATTGGAACTCGATGCTTCTGTATCCCCTTTTGTCCCTGAAATTTGGACATCTCCATTTGATGTTTTTGCATAGTCAACTCTGACATTATCTGGAACCTTGATATTCATGTCAACAGAGACCCTCGCAGCTCTAGAATCAGGATATTTTGCTTGAATTTCTATCTCATTGTCGCTTTCAATCACTTCGATTTTAACTTCTTCAAGTTCCTCTTTACCGAACCGACTTCTTTTAACGGCGTCCAGTTTGACTATATCGCCCTCCCAACAGTTTATTTCAATCTGACCATTTACAGTTGTTACCTTCAAAACAGTATCATCATCTGCATCATATTCGCCATTAAAGTGTTCTGTTACTTCAGGTCCTTGCCCCGTACACCCTGAAAAGGAAGTAATCAGTAATACAACCAAAAAAAGAGATGATACACGGTATTTTTTGATCACGGGTTCACCCAATAACAGATAAAGGTAATGACACAAAAGAGTATCTAAAGGAAGATAGGGATTGTTCACATGATGAGTCATCTCCTCAAAGTCATCTTTAAAGCGCCCCTAACCGCCTTCTCCATAACATCCAGAGGTGCCTCTCTTCCGGTCCAGATCTTGAACGATTCCGCTCCCTGGTGAACAAGCATCATAACTCCGTCTATGGTTCTTGAACCTGCTTTTTTTGCTTCCCGAAGTAACCTCGTCTCAACAGGATTGTAGACGATATCGAAGACAACGAGATCGGGATGCATCAAATCCGAAGTTACTAGGGAGTTCTCTAAATCTGGAAACATGCCAACAGAGGTCGAATTTATCAAGATATCAGAATCTTTTACAATCTTACTGAGTTCACCCAGGCCCATGCCAGTCACGTTGCCATTAATTGAATCAGCAAGGACAATTGCCTTTTTTTCTGTCCTGTTTGCAATCGTTATTTCTGCTCCTTCATGCTCCAGCTGAAATGCGATCGCACGGGCTGCGCCGCCTGCACCGAGAAGAAGCACACTCTTACTTTTCACCGCTACACCATGCCCTTCGAGTGCCCTCTTCACCCCAACACCATCCGTATTGTATCCGGTGTTGGTGGAGAAGTCGATCGTGTTTACTGCACCGATATCTCTTGCGAGGGAATCGAGCTCAAGGAATTCCATCACCCTCTGTTTATGTGGAACGGTTACATTAAGTCCAGAGATTCCAAGAGACTTTGCACCCAGAACTGCGGTTTTAACCTCCTCTGCTTTGACCCTGAAGGCAAGGTAGATCGAGTCCATTTTCATCTCTTCAATTGCGGCATTCTGCATAACGGGAGATAAAGAATGCTCTATTGGGTCCCCAATAACTCCATATATCCTCTTCACCTCTCCCAATTTCGCCTTAGATCAGATAAAGATTTTTATTGAGCGATCAAAACACAATATCCCCTGAAGAAGTAATCTTTCCCTGGAAGATGGAGGAGACATGGTAAAGCGCATACTCCTGATCATACTCGCTCAAAGCTGCCACGCAATCACCGGGAATCACGATTTCATATCCACGAGAGGCGGCATCACCTGCCGTATGGAGTACGCAGATGTTTGTAACAACCCCTACAATTATTAGAGTCCTGATATCTCTTTCCCTTAAATATAGATCGAGATCGGTACCGAAAAAGGCGCTGTACCTTCTCTTTCTGACGAAGTAACCATCGGTGTACAGCTCATCGATTATGTTTACACCCTCTGTATTCTGGATGCAATGGGGCGACCAGACACCAAACTCTGGATCATCCGGCGTGTGCCAGTCCTTTGTAAAGATCAAGGGCACTTCATATGCTTTTGCACTCTCGATCAAAGATTTTATCTTCGGAATAATCTCCTTGACCTGATCACCGACGTAGAGGGCACCATCTTCATAGCAGAAATCTTTCTGCATATCGACCACGATAAGCGCCGTTGAAGAGGGATCTAGAACTATAGACATATCTGAAACTTCATCAGTTGCGAAGACATAAATATATTATGGAATATGGTATTTATTTGCTGAAATAATAAATATTTATTACCCTCAAGCAATATGTACATCTATGAAAAACCCGGTGAGAATAACCATCGCACTCGATGAAGAAACTCTCGGATTATTTGAAGAGATGAAGGAAGAGACGGATCTCTCTCAAAGCGAGCTTGTTAGGCGTGCTCTGAGATTCTACCATGAGCACAGATCCATCGTTGATTCCGGTAAAAATATAAGCACTTACATGGATATGCTCCCGACCGGTGAACATGTGATACTTGACCTGGACCATTGGCTCCTCTTTTTAGATCTGATCGAATCTTCACCCATGAAAGAAGAGTTCTGGAAGGGCTGTAAAAACGTGGCAGATTCACATGCAGAGCAACTGTCACACAAGATAACCTCGCCCAGAGCACTTCTAGAGCGCCTCGAATCTTGTAACTTCTTCAAACTTATAAAAAACTCACAAAATGAGTTTACACTCTTACTTGGCACCGACATTACAAAAGATTGGGTCAAACGATTGGTAGAGGATTTTTCTGAGAGTATGGGTTTTGATATTATGATTAAAGAGGATATCTCAAAACTTAGAGTGAGGGTTGGGAAGGAGTGATTTGGGCATGTCTTCAAAGATTGATGATCTGGATTTGAAGGTGATAAAAGAGTTGCAAAACGATGCGAGACAGAGTTTTAAAGATATAGCAGAAAGACTAGGGGTCTCAGAGGGGACTGTCTATAACAGGGTGAATAAACTCAAAGAACTCGGTGTGATAAAAAAATTTGTACCAGATATCGATTTTTCCAAGCTTGGTTATGACCTGACTGCGCTCATCGGGATAGCAGTTGAGGGTGGGCACCTCCCCGAAAAGGAGAAGGAGATTGCAGAAGATCCAAATGTTCTGGCAGTTTATGATACTACCGGAGAGTATGACGTGATGGTTGTGGTAAAATTCAAGGACCGTGTCGGATTGAATGACTTCATAAAACGGGTACTTTCGTTGCAATACGTCAAAAAAACGTATACAATGTTGGCTCTGAATGTGATAAAAGAGACATTGAGTAGCTCGACTTTCCCGACGCTTGAATAAGTTACTTACTTGATCTCAGACAGACCTG
>JAXHTJ010000052.1:3342-15003 GCA_034190245.1 Halobacteriota archaeon
TCGTTGCAATACGTCAAAAAAACGTATACAATGTTGGCTCTGAATGTGATAAAAGAGACATTGAGTAGCTCGACTTTCCCGACGCTTGAATAAGTTACTTACTTGATCTCAGACAGACCTGCAGTACTGGGATTGGTTGCTGTGAAAATGATTGACGCTTGAATAAGTTACTTACTTGATCTCAGACAGACCTGGGATTGTAGTACGCTCCAAAAGGCCTGGAAGATAAGGGCGTTACCTTTGTGATCTCTCTTTCCCATATCTTCTCGATATCCACGTCGAAATACCTACAGAATTCCTCCAAGATGGGCGTAAGAAGTTCTATGTCATACTCGGTGAAAGGCTTAATCGCGGCGCCTACACCTAGATGTTCTTCAGGTACATCTCCTCTGACATAGATCGCACCGCCATGTATGCCGCTGCCGAGACTGCCACGCACAACTTTATTGGGTGGCACATCTTCGATCTTTCCGTCTCTTATCTTGAGACCCAGTGCCACCAAAATCCCACCACCCATATACTCTCCAAAGAACTCTTTTACACATCCGCCATAAACAATGATGGGTCTATGCTCAAGGTACTCCTTCATATGAATACCTATCCGGTAGCCACCATCTCCTCTGACAAAGATCTTTCCACCTCTGGCTGCGAGGCCGGCAACATCCCATGCGTTGCCATGAACGATAATCTTCCCGGAGTTCATCGTATTTCCAATCTGATCCTCACAGTTGCCAAATACCTCTATTGTCGGGCCGCTCATAAATACCCCAAGATCATTTCCGGGTGTTCCGTATATATCGATTTTCACATCTTCATGCTCCATGCAGTCTGCTATAAATCTCTGGCCGAGAACATTTTTCACTATTATATGCTTGCCTCCATTATCGGCAGCTTCATGTATCTTTTCGTTGAGCACCAGGTAGCGTAGTGGCTTTTTAGTGTCTTTATCCAGCGCGTCGATTGTTATCTGATCATCACTCATATTTATTCACCCCCAGGCCTCACCAGCATGTTTTACGCCCAATATATCCGCAATCCTAGGATTTGCCCCAACATACCTCAATCTATCACGATTTCCAATAAAACTCTCAACCGAATCGATCCCCATGGCACCACATATCTCACGTAGCTCCTCGGTCCATGCATGGAAGAGATTCGTGATTCTTCGAGTCGCAATATCGATGTCCAGTCGCTGGGTATAAGCCGGGTTCTGTGTAGCAATACCCCAGGCGCATGAGCCGCGATGACACTGCTGACATACCCTGCAACCCATTGCTATCATAACGGGTGTACATATCATTGCAACATCAGCACCTAAAGCAAGTGCCTTGACCAGATCGGCAGAGTACCTGATACTTCCACCAGCGCAGAGAGTTGTCATGTGCCGGATACCTTCCTCCCTCAGCCTCTGGTCCACCGTTGCGATCGCAAGCTCTATGGGGATTCCTGCATGATCCCTTATTATTCGAGGTGCGGCTCCTGTACCACCTCTGAAACCATCCAGTGTGATAAAATCAGCACCGGATCTCACCATCCCGGAAGCTATGGCTGCGCTGTTATGAACGGCGGCAATCTTCACGCCCACGGGAACGTTGTATCTTGTCGCCTCTTTCAGAGCATAAATCAACTGTTGTAGATCCTCTATGCTGTAAATGTCATGATGTGGATACGGAGAAAGTGCATCAGTGCCCTTTGGAATCATCCTGGTCTCCGATATGAGCTGTGTCGTCTTCTCACCGGGGAGATGGCCTCCATGGCCGGGCTTTGCTCCCTGACCTATCTTTATCTCCAGTGAAGCGACCTTCTTCAGATAGGGAGGGTTTATACCAAACCTGCCGCTTGCGACCTCACTGTTGATAATACTACCGTATTTATAAAAATCTCTGTGTAAACCTCCTTCTCCTGTGCCAACCAGTGTTCCCACCTCTGTTACGGCCTTGAACAATGCTATCTGAGCGTTGTAACTGATGCTGCCAAGAGACATATGACCCACCATTATCGGTGTGTTTAGTTCTATATTCGGAGAAAGCTTTGTTTTGAGTGTGAATCCATCGCCCTTCTCTTCAATATCCAATTTTTCAGGTTTTGAGCCCAGGAAGCACTTCGTCTCTACAGGTTCTCGTAAAGGATCTATGGCAGGGTTCGTGACCTGTGCCGCATCCAAAACCAGATCGTCGAAGATGCTTGGATACGGCAGATCATTACCACATGAGGATAGCATCACACCACCGGTTGATGCCTGTTCCCACCCGATTCTCCTGATCCGGTCTGTGTAAGCCGAATGATATGGTAAAGCCATATCGTTCTGTCTCACTGTAATCGCCTCTTGCGGACATTTCATTGCACATCTCTGGCACGCAACACAGTTGTCATGATCCGCAACGATCCTATCGCCATTGAACGACAACGTATCGAAGGTGCAATTCACTATACATCGTTTGCATATCTTGCATCTCTCCCTGTCTATGCTCACTTTAAATCTCGATGGGATCTCGATTCTTATACCTTCCATCTTTGCTGGCAAACTTCACACCTCCAACTTCAGTTTCTTACCTTCAAACGGCTCTTCAGTTCCCTTCCATACCAAACCTTTATGAAGCTCAATAATCACAGGGTTTCCGGTATGGGGTGCCCAGACCTCTCCGATGTTTCCAATACGCCTCATTGCACATTCCTCACTACTCGCAAATACCGTGTTACCGTCATCTGATAAAGCTGCAATCATGGGCCTCAACTTCTTTCTGTCGGTTAAAGCGATCATCGCAGGAGTCGGTCTGTCTGTTCCGACGAGGATACTGAAAGGCCCATTTATCATGGCTCTTCCATAGGTCATTCTGAGTACCTTCATCATCCTGGCCTGATCCTCAGGCAGACGGAGGATCTCATCATAATATCTTGGTGCCATCGCCATACAGGCTATCAACTTGGGCAGGCCATGTCTTCTGCATAAAAGATCCCAGAGGTACGTGACAACTTCAGAGTCTGTGAGAAGTGTGCACTTGTAGCCACCCATCTCAACATACCTCTTGTTTGTGCCGTAAGACGTTATCTCACCATTATGGCATAATGACCAGCCCAGGATATTGAATGGATGTGCTCCTCCCCACCACCCTGGTGTATTCGTGGGAAATCTCGAGTGTGAGAGCCACATGTAACCTTTGTACCTATCCGAGCCAAGGTCATAGAACTCCGGGATCTCATAGCTCCAGCCGTTACCTTTGAAGACTGCCATATTCTTGCCAGATGACATGCAAAATGCCCCATCTATCTTTTCGTTCACATGCATCACAACATCCACCACATAATCGTCCTCGTTCTCTATATTTGGGCTTGCCTGAACTACTTTTTTTGGAATTTCCATAAAGAAGCGCCATACGAGCGGATATGGTCCTTTCATGCCCTTTACCGGCCGAGTGAAAACCTTCTCATCTTTGATTATCTTGCCAACACCTTTGAAGTGCTCCTCAACCTTATCCTTGGCCTCTTCGTCGTCGAGCAAGAGCTGGATACAATAGTGATCTGCCATATCCGGGAAGAGACCATAGCATGCATAACCGGCTCCTAAACCGTTCTCCCTGTCGGTCATGGTCGTTATCATATCGACCACTCTTCTTCCGCCCTCCCTCTCACCATCAATATTTATCAACCCTGCTATACCGCATGCTTCTATGTCCCTAATATGGCCGTTTGGTGGCAAAGTGACGCCTATTCTGCCACTCTTCTCCCCCAGTTTACCGATAGCACCTACCCTGCCCAATCTTCCAATGGTAGGAGAACTCAAGCGGGAATAAGGGTCTCTCACGTCCTCAATGTCCATCTCAATTACCTCTGTCTTTTGATTCTTCTGTTGTAGCAATCTCGATCAATTTTTTTAGCTCTTTCAAATTCGGTTCTTTCATCTCAGGCAGACCCATATCTTCTCTAATGCCTAAATTCGGAGCAAATGAATGACCCGTTTCAAATAGATCGGACATCCGACTGTTTATGACCTCCGGGCATATCCCTTTTGCGATAGCCAGATTCTTTAACCTGATTATCAGCTTCGCCATTCCAAAGCCCTGTGGGCATCTTTGAACGCACTCATGGCAGTTCATACAATACCAGAGGTCGTCTCTTAAAAGAGCCTCATCTATCCTCCCCTCTATAACCAGTTCAAGAATCACTTCAGGATGAAACATCGAGGTGGTCATAGCTGTTGGGCAATCGTCTGCACAAGCCAGACATTTTGCACATAGTTCGAGCTGAGATTTTGTAACCTCATCGGTGAAAGTTCTCTCATACATCTTCTCACTGAGAATCTCTTTCACCAACTCTTCTTCACCACCGACGCTGTTTTCATAGTGCATTGGCATCCCTATCTCCTCAGGAGAAAGGCCGACAGCAAGACCAATGAGCTGGGTGATATAGAAGACCGGAAGGTGAAGATCTTCTGAGTAGATTTCATTGATCTCTCTTTCGCTTCTATAAAACTGGGTAAAACAGAATGGGCAGTTTACAACGATGGCTCTTCCTCCTATATCCAGTACCGAGCGCAGCACCCTTCTTGCAAAGGGAACGACATCATCCTTCCTTCCGATTGAAAGTCCACCTCCGCAGCAGGACTGTTGTTCGGAATAAGAGACGACATCTCCCCCGATCATTCTGATCAGATCCTCAAGATAGTATGGATTATTTGGATCGTCGAAACCCATATGATCCGTTGGTCTTTTGACATGACACCCTTCAAACGAAGCACACTTTAACTTCTGTAATGGATTTGTAAGAGCATTCTCTATCGCGCCTGGACCCACATCGTCATGTAAGACCTGTACAATATGTTTCACATCTATACTGCCGTTAAATTCAAGACCGAAATCTGCAAGCATCTCGTTTGTTCTTCCCCTGAATTTATCATCGCTTTTCAGCCTAGAATTAACACTTTTTAATGTATCATAACATCCGTTGCATAACGATACAATATCGTGTCCCATCTCTTCTGCCAGGCAGAGGTTTCTTGCGGCGAGAGCATGCCAGAGATCCTTACTGGAGCTCTGGATTGCCATCTGATTCGGACAGCAGTACGCTCCTTCGATATCATGCAGCTCTAAGTCAAAAAATTCCAGGACTTTTCTGCTGGCTATCTCGATGAAAGGGAACCTGCTTGGTATCAAGCAACCCGTAAATAAAGAGTATTCTTTTGACTCAGTTTTGACCATATTACACTTCACTCCACGTAGTCGGCAATGCATTGCCGACTATATATATTTATTGACAGGCTTATATAAATGTTTGGTAAATAAACCTTTTCTGATTTACAATTTGTTTACACAATCGGAGTAAATATCAGATCACTATCTGATGAAGATATATTATAAATAACCGTCTTTGGTCTCATCCCATACATGCACAAAGAACCATTCAGATCCTTGAAGACGAAGTGCCTATCTGCGTTATGAGAGATTATATCTATGATATGCTGTGGCCTTTTTACGACTCCGATAAGTACATCGTCATCATTCAAAATACGATCTATGAGCTTCTCTAAGAGCTTAATTGAGTTCTCAGATCCTGAATAATACTCAAATAGATCCAGACCGATTACGTAGACGAAGTGTTTTTCAGGTTGCTTATCCCGTGTATCAAATACTTCTTTAATTGATTCATCAAAATCCGCATTGAAAGGTATCATATCTTCATTTCCGGAACCGTAACCTTCCACAATCAGAATATCCTTCGAATGGTCTGCTTTCAGCATCAATCTCTTCAGATTGCCCATCTCCCCTCCGCCAACTGGAAAGAGTATCAGGCCATCATCTCCTGAGCTAACATTGAAGATGATCGAAGCAAGTAGATGGATGTATCTCTGGTCTATACCGTGCTCCGTGCTCCATTTCGAGCAGATTGAAACTGCCTCTGCTAAAGCCACCGCCCAATATCTCGTCAAAATCCCTGTTACCGGAGGAGATTGTATATTCATCGGGATCTTCGATTCTTGGTCGTGTCGGTGGGTAGTTGAAAATCGCGAGTAAGAGGCATATATGGTAATTTTACCAAAAAATGGCTAATGCGCCCGTTTTTCTCGGATTTTGTCAATAACTCACATTTACGACCAGAAATTAGTCGTCATTCAAAAGACCGGTGAAATGGCAGTGTTTTTCAAGGGCGCAATCACCACACGATGGATTTAAAGGTTTACAAACAAGAGATGTAAAATCTATAAGTGCAAAAAGAAAATCTCCGGGATTGTCACATTGAAATAACTGTTTAGATTTATGTACAATTTCCTTTTTCCTCCGTATTTCTCCCGGGAGATTAAGACAATAATACCTGTTTATGAATCTTGCTATGTTACTGTCAACCACAGGCGCCGGTTTATTAAAACATACAGCAAGAATTGCTCCTGAAACATAATCTCCCACACCCGGTATTTTTAATAGCCACTCAATATTTTCCGGGAATTTCCCATCGTAATTATCCACAATAAATCTGGCCGCCCTGATAAAGTGATCGGCCCGCCAGTGAAGACCGAGATGCCTGGTAACTTCCTTTATATCTCTTTCATCGGCATCTGCAAGGGAATGTAAATCTGGATACTTTTTAATAAATTCAATATATATCGGCACCACCTGTTCTGCCCGTGTGCGATGAAGCATAAATTCGGCAATCATGATGTTGTAGGGATCCTTGGTATGGCGCCAGGGAAAATCTCTTTTGCTGGTTTTGTGCCACTGAAATATTTTTTTTGGTATATACAGATCACTCATTTGGTCGCTATAATCCCTTAATTTTTTCAAAGATAGTATCAATGTTGAATTCAGGCTGTCCCTGCCGGGCATAATAAGATGTAAATCTTGAAATAATATTTTTTAGAAACACAAGATCTATTGAAGCAATCCGATCATAATCCGAAAACTCAGACTCTTCTATCTGACAGATACTCCTGAAATTAATCACAAAACCCGGTAGAAGTTCTCCAAAAGGAGGGAGAAAATGGTAATACATATTTTCCGTGTTTTTTATATATTTCACCACCTTTTTTTTGTTACTATTATTGGGATCCAGTATATAATCCTCAATCTTTGGAATATCTCTCAATTGAATCATACTAACAAGAAGTATTTTCTCTGCGTTTCTACATTTGCTCCCATTTTCCTTTTCTTGGAGGGTCATATCACAAGCAGGGGTCAAAATAACATAAAATTCTCCACCATCTTTTTTCTTCAAAATATCCCCGGTATAAAATGCCTCTTTAACAGGCGATATAAGATAAATCTCAGCGGGGTGATAAAGATCAAACTCCTCTGTTTCAGTCAATTTTATATACTCTGATAAGTAGGCAAGTACGTGTCTTGAGAGTGTCTTTTCAGGATTTTCTATATGCTGAGCTTCATTTTTCCAGTACTCCATATTTTTAGCAATATGTTCCCAGAATACTTTGTGAAGAGATCCTTCAATGATCCCTGTATTCCCAAGAATTCTGGTTATTCCAGTATTATACAAACTTGTTATTTCTCCCAATAACTCACCAGTTTCCTTTTTCGTACGCTCATAACACCTGTAAAATATATTTTGTTCTCTTAGATCTGAATCAAGTTCATCCAAAAAACCTGACATTACAAAAACAGGAAAACGCAGATTTTCTTTAATTTCGCGAATTATTTTATTACCATCTCCTTCACTATCATCAACACCAAGTTTCAAATCCACGATTGCTGCATCGAAACCCCCGCTCTTTAAATTTTCAAGCCCGGATTCCAGATCACCGAAAACCTCTGGTAGTATCTGTATGTCTGAATTCCTATTAGATTCGTCTATCGCATCGTTATATAATTGTACCTGTGCTTCATCGTCTTCAACAATAAGTAATTTTAATTCACCTGCACAATTCATTTTACCCCTCCTTTCGGCAATTCAATTCGGAAATAAGCACCTTTAGATTCATAAATTGCCTGAAGTTTGCCCCCACTCCTCCCTATTGCCTCTCCTGCTATAGCCAGCCCAAGTCCGGTGCCTTCAGGTTTTTTCGTAAAACCCGGTTCAAAAATAATGTTGTTTTCAATATATTTTCTATCAATACCGGGCCCATTATCCAGAAAATCAATTATAATAAAATCGCCTTCTGTTTTTATGGAAACCGTTATTTGTTTGTTTTTTTTATTTTTTGTTTGAGCCAGCCAGTAAATACTATTATCAACAAGATTGGTCAAGGTGATGTATAGATCCTGTTCCCATCCCAGAAAAGTGAACTTTTCATTGACTTCATTGGTGAACTCAATGTTTTGCATGGTAAGCTCATTACTATATAATGCCTCTAACCTTTCTACTATACTAGTTGCATTAATAGATTTCCTATTCCCCCGTTTTTTAACAGCGAGGGGATCAAGCCGATTGAAAAGTTCTATTATGAGAAGTGTCTCTTTTTTTATATTCTCAAGTCTGACAATTATTTTGTCAAGTAGATCGGTGCTGTATTCTTCCTGTACTTCCCGGATCCAATCAGCTATACGTGGTGATTGTTCTTTTAGATATTTAAGTGGCTTACGCCCCTCGTGCATGATAACCATTATTATCTTCCCGAGTGTTACCTGACCCTCATACATTGCAATGGTTTCTTCGATGTTCTCAAGAGATTTTGTTTTCTTTTTTTCGACTTCTGAAATAACACTCTCAATTTTTGGTAGAATATTTTCCGGAGTATTTGATTTTTTTAACTCATTTCCAATGGATTTTTTAAGATCCTCTAAATCAACGATGGCGTGAAGCCCCTGTTTAATTTTTACGGGATTTCTACCTCGCCCAGTTTCAAGTCTAAAGTCGTACCTCCTCGTTTCTAATTCCGAAAGGCATTTTCTAATAATCTCCACCAGACCAAAATAGTAATCGTTTTCTTTCAATCCGTCTCTGGCACTTTTCTCTTCCAGATGAGATGCTTCCTCACTGGCGATGTTAATAAAACCTACGATCTGATTAACACCTATCTTCATTGACGGATTCTGAACTCTTGCCGTATCAAGCTGCAACCAATCATAAGCTGGATCTCCATAAGGCCTGATACGAAAACCATGCCGATAAATGCCGATACCACAGATATTATTAAGAAGTTGCATTGCTTCTCTTTTTCCAAGAAATATTCCTGTTTCTGGATCTTTTGCTCCTCTTTTAATTAGATCTTCAATTGCCGACGGGTCTCTATCAAATACCCTAAAATCAAATGATATATGGCCACATTTTTTCCCTTCATCTGGAACACTTTCTAATTTTATCGGCTCTGAAGGGATATGTTCCCCTGCTTGGTTCTCAAAGATTAAACTTCCGTTTCCCATTTCATCAATATTTCCATGTAACCTATAATCAAACAGATCGAGCAAAGGAATCGGCTCTATTTTCTTCTTTAAATTATTGTACTTCTCAATACCTGTATTTGTTAACTCTACATGTATTTCAAAATCTTCATTTATTTGAATCGGGGATACCAGTTTGCGTAATTCTGTTATTAAAATTCCATAAGTTTTCTCCTTCCATTCTGATACTTTTTCTGCCGGTTTTATTATTAATTTTGTTCCTGATTGTTTTCCAGTGTGTTTAACTTCTATTGGAATCTCAATTTCATCAAGATATTGATCCAGATTGAAAATTCTCCAGTCAATTGGTATGCTAGTTGTATTTTCTGCTTCATCTGTGGTTTCCATTACCAGATTATCCCCGAGTGTTGCTGTGGCAAACCTTCCAATTCCTTTTCTACCCTGCATGTTTCGGCCATTGGGACTTTTTCTCCTTTCTGATTTATCGCTTGTTGCAGGAATCATCCATTTATTTATAACTGTTTCATAGGACATACCATGTCCGTTATCTGTTATTACAATCTTCGCTTTTTCAGGTTCTATCATGTCCAAAAATTGCAATTCTACCTTACTGGCATCGGCATCATACGCATTTTTTACTAACTCGACAATTGCGCCATATACATCTTTGATTATATCATCGCCGATAGTATGTATCAATCTCGCTGAAGGCCGGAATTTATAATTTCCTTTCATCCCAGCATCACCTTTATTTCTTCAGAAATTGCCTCAGCCATTAAAGGTGGTACAGCATTTCCAATCTGCATAAATTTTGATGTTCTTGATCCCTCAAAATAATAATTATCGGGAAATGATTGCAATCTGGCAGCTTCCCGGACGGATAATGAACGCAACTGGTTGATATCTGGATGAATGCTATAGTGCCCGTCTTTTGCTATGTGTGCTACAATCGTATGAGAATACGGAAGATCATCTGCAATGACTTTATATCTGTCGAGGAATGACATGGTATTTTTATGCGTTCTATATTTTTCAGGAACATCGGTGTATTTTAATCTTCTTCTTTCTTTTTTCCACGCTTCTATGGCCATTTTATATATTTCTCGATCTCTCTCGTTGTGTGGTCTGGTTATATGGAGATTTAAAAGATCATCCTTCTTTCTTATTCCAGATTTTTTGAGATAATCACTTGCAGGTGCAATGTAATCACCATAAAGAATTCCATCTCCGGGCTTGAGCGGTGGCAGGTCTCCCAGAGCGTCACGGACCAGCCAGCCATTATCAATTTTCTTAAACTCCGGATAATCATGTTTCATATCCTGTCTCCACCCTATCAAAATTACTCTTTTTCTCCTCTGGGTAACTCCAAAATTCGAAGCGTCGAGAATTTTATATTCCAGTTTATAGCCTGTATCGTTGATATGCTTTTCAATATCAGCAAATAATTCTCCTTTCCCTGCAGATAGAATACCCGGGACATTCTCAAATACAAAAACAGACGGTTTAAACTCTTTTAGAAACATTACGTAAAGTTTATACAGGTAATTTCGGGAATCACATTCTTTTCTGTATGGATCCCTTGCTCTTCCTACCAGAGAATATGCCTGACAGGGAGGGCCACCAAGGATAACATCTACATTTTTTTGTCCTGTGTAAGAGAGAGTATCTCTGATTTTCCTGAAAATAATCTGGATGTTTGTTTCTGAGATTTCTGTATTTATCACAGTATTCAGAATATCCACTGGTACCGATCCATATAGTTCATCATTCGATATCTCACCTTTCAGATATTCTTTATATATCTCCGTATCCCCCCCGTCCTTAAGATAATGATATGCCCTTCTTGTTTTGAGTGTAAGGCAGGCGTTTTTGTCCTTTTCGATATGTGCAATGGGGACAAAACCATTTCTTATGAATCCTTCTGACAGACCACCGGCACCTGCAAATAGATCTATAAAGCTTTTCTGTGACATTTTCCCCCTTTTTGGTCCGTCGATTTATTCCATTATATACACAACCTTAAATAATTCTCTCTGGATCCGGAAGATCTTTGAACCATTCCCCAAATTGAATTTAACTCCATTCATATAAAAACTGTCGGCCAATCCGCCCATTCAATTTAAGTCACAACAACTCACACTTATTGAGTACATGAGTTATTACTATTCTACCTCATTATACTTTCCCACATCTGTTTTTCTTAATTTTCCTTAAAAAAGGCACGGATAGATCCAATTCCCATCAAAGGCTTTAAAAAACATCGGGCTGAAAGCCCGATAAGTCCTACCGAAGGTGGACGCAGGGGATATTGGGGGTGCAACCCCCATGTTTTGATCAAACTTTTATTTAAAAGTTTGTACAGAAGGCAAAATCCTCAAGT
>JAXHTJ010000053.1:0-14366 GCA_034190245.1 Halobacteriota archaeon
ATTGGATGATCTCGACAGAAGGATTGAGGAACTTTACAGCATATTTGAAGAGTGTGTGCTCTGTCCCAGAAAGTGTAAAGTGAATAGATTCAGCGAAGAGAGAGGATACTGTAGATCCGGTAAAGACCTTGTCGTATCATCCATCAGTCCACACTTTGGAGAAGAAGCGCCATTGGTGGGGATATATGGCTCCGGAACCGTGTTTCTCTCTAACTGTAATCTGGGTTGTACATACTGCCAGAACTACGAGATCAGCCAGTTTGGGCACGGCTCTCACATGACTACGGATGAGCTGGTTTCTGCCATGCTGGGCTTGCAGAAGAGAGGATGTCATAACATCAATTTTGTCACACCAACACATTTCGTTCCGCAGCTCGTCAAAAGCATCAAAAATGCTGCTGAGAGGGGGCTAAAGATACCTATCGTCTATAACTGTGGTGGATATGAGAGCGTAGAGACTTTAAGACTGCTGGAGGGCATTGTCGATATATACATGCCGGATATGAAGTATAGCGACTCAGAAAATGCAAAGAGGTATTCAAACGCTCCCGACTATTTCGAGGTCTGTAAAGATGCAGTAAGAGAGATGCATTCGCAGGTCGGGGATCTGAAGGTAAATGGGGGCGTTGCATGGAGGGGGCTTCTGATAAGACACCTTCTCCTGCCCAACGATCTCGCCGGCTCAGAGGAGATTTTAAAGTTCGTTTCAGAACTCTCAAAAGATAGCTACATAAACATAATGGAACAGTACAGGCCGGTCTTTAAAGCATATGACTACGGGGAGCTGAAGAGGCCACTTAAGATGAGCGAGTACAGCAAGGTTATAGAAATGGCAAAAGAGCTTGGACTTCATAGGGGTTTTCTCTGATCTATGGGTGGAGGGCTTAAGGATCGTGAATGAATTGCTCTTCAATTTAATGCTTACTGTTCTTCGGCCTTATTCTTTCTTGAGAAATAAGCTCCGAGCACTCAACTCTGGAAGCACTTCACTCGTCCCTCTTCCCCAAGAACTCATAATATTCCACAAAATTTGCGTAGGCTTTAGCCGCTCTATCAAATGTGGGATAGACGGGTATGCCTGCGTTCTGGAGTTTTAAGATGGTCTCCAGCTCCTCTTCCCCATATCCAGTGATTGATAATAATGGTTTTTCGATCGTCTTCTTTGTTTTTATCGTGCCGGAGAGCACCCCCTGGATGAACTGATTCATCAACTTTGGAAATTCTTCCTCGCTCACCTCTGAGAACTGGGGTAAAATCTGTTGAGCAAATGATGTGCTCATCATGGCATTTGACATACCTCCACCCACCATCTGCATAACCATCAGAGCGTCGATATCTTCATGCGAAGCCATCAACTTGATTATATTTCTCACGACGCTCGGATTCATACCCGCGGCAGAATAATCTACCGGATTTGAAGGAATCGTTCCAGGAATGCGGAGTATGTCCTTAAGCTTCTTCTTCGTCTCAGAGTCGATTGGGGGAACCTTCAAGCCAGCCTTAAAACAGGCATCTGATGATGTGACGGTCTGCCCACCTCCACCGGTTATGATTGCTACCCGACGCCCGGTGGCTGGGGGCAGATTGATGAAGGTTTTAATCGTGTCGAAGAGCTCTTCTGATGTTTCAACCGGTATTGCACCTGTCTGCTTGAATAGAGAATCCCAGATTATCTTTGTTCCGGCAAGCGAACCGGTATGTGAATGTGCGGCCCTACTTCCCGCTTCTGTGACTCCGCCCCTCCAAATAATGATGGGTTTCTTCTGAGCGACTTTTCTCAGTATATCAAAGAATCTTCTACCATCTTTTACTCCTTCCACATACATGGCGATGATATCCGTCTCAGGATCTTCGCCAAGGTACTCTATGAAATCCGACCCCTCCAGTTGACAGGCATTTCCAAAACTGATTACCTTGCTGAAATTAATTCCCAATCCATGTCCAAGCATTATGGAGAAGGTTGCATGGGCACCACTCTGGGATATGAAACCAACTCGACCACTCTCCTTTGGAGCCCCGGGAACAAAAGAGAGTTTTGAGGATGGGCAGTGTATTCCCATGCAGTTCGGTCCTATGACTATCAGTTTATCCCCTGCATTCTCAACAATCTCCATCTCAAGCTTCTTTCCCTCTTCTCCAACCTCTCCAAAGCCTGCTGTAAAGATAGCAACGCCTTTTACGCCTTTTTGCACACATTCACTTATGATCTGCGGCACGATCTTGGCCCTAACGGAAATAAGTGCAAAATCAACATCCTCTGGTATCTCTTTGACACTTGGATAGCATTTAAGTCCCATGACTTCATCTTCATTTGGATTCACAGGATAAAGCTTGGGAAAGCCCATATCCTTGAGTGCCCCCAAAAACATTCCACCCCCACCCATCGGTGTATTTGATACTCCTATTACGGCTGCTGTTTTTGGTTTAAAGATCTTCTCGAACTCTTCAAAGGTCACCATAAAATACCTCCCTTTCATTACCTCTTCATTAAGTCTGAAGATAAGATGAGGATCGCTATAAGTATCTTCCGATTAACAATTTCAACCTCACTTTTGCCTTCTCAGAAATGACATTTCTATCGGTCACAATTGCAGATTCTAATGCATTTTGACATTTACAACTTCCACTTATCTCGATTTTAGGGATAACATCAGCAATTACATCCCTCACTGTAAGCTCGTTCTTCTGAACATTAGATATGACCATCTCGATATCTACTTCCTCATCTTTCCATACGTCATAGTCCGTAACCGTTGCCATTGTTGCATAGCAGATCTCGGCTTCCCTTGCAAGTTTCGCCTCCGGTATCGCGGTCATCCCGATGATATCAAAACCCAGTTGCCTATATGTATGAGACTCTGCACGTGTCGAGAATTGAGGGCCTTCAATACATACATAGGTACCCCCATCATGTACCGCATAACCTTTCTTTTTTGCTGCATTGTAGAGTAATTCTGATATCTCTTTACAGAAGGGATCTGCAAAGCTTATGTGAGCGACGATACCGTCTTCAAAGAACGTTCCCCTTCTTCTTGTACGATCGAAGATCTGGTCAGGGATCACTATATCCAAGGGTTTTATCTCCTCCTTCAAACTGCCAACAGCAGCTGCAGAAATTACGAATGAAACACCCAGCTTCTTCAAGGCGTAGATGTTCGCTTTTGAGTTCAACTCACTTGGTGATATGTGATGACCCACCCCGTGCCTTGGTAAAAAAGCAACTCGTCTGTCACCCATCATTCCAACAGTTATAGCACTTGAAGGCTTTCCGAAGGGCGTGTCAACCTCAATTGATTCTACCTCGCTCAACATCGCGGGATTGTACACCCCGCTACCACCGATAATGCCTATCTCGGCTCTCTTTTCCATTATTCCACCAGCTTAAGATTATTCACACAGAAGGTATTTAGCATTATTATATATCTTTACCTTTGTTCATCTTCAGTCAATATAAAGGCGGGGCGCTGAGTAAAAAAGAGGGGGAGAAGTGGGATAATTAAAAAGAAAAGGCGAAAAAGTCTGGGAAAGTTATATTTCTACTCAGGACAATTCACTTAAACAAGAGAAAAGTATATAAGGGAAGGGATAAAAACGATATGAGAAAGCCCTGTACTTAAGTGTGGGGTATAGTGACTATACAATAGCACGTTAAAACAAGTAATAATATGAGTTAAATGTCTCTCAAGGAGGTTTATTAATGAATTATACATTTATTTCACACTCTAGTGCAGACGAAGAATTGGCAGAGCAACTTGCTAAAAGATTCAAGAAAGAAGATGTATGGTTTGATAAGTGGAATCTTGATGTAGGGGATTTAATACCACAAGGGTTAGCCGAAGCAATTCATGAATCGAAATGGTTTATCCTCATTGCATCTCGGGAAGCAATGGAAAGTCGTTGGGTGAGGTATGAGCTGAATATTGCGATAACGAATTCGATTCAAGATAGTGACTATCGTATAATTGTTGCTCGAATAGATGAGTGTGAAGTGCACCCTGAACTTACACCCTTTTTATATGTGGATTACCCGGGACAACCAGACCTTGCCTTATATAAGATTACCGAGTTGATAAAAACAGAGGGTAGTGGAGTTATACCACAAAATAGAGATCGAAGACGTCAGTTTGTTAATCGTTTCAAAGAAATTGCAGGTATAGAAGACACTTCAAATGAAGGAATAAAATTTATATTTTTGTGGGGATTATACGGTATTGGAAAAACAGTTCTTGGAGAGAGGGTTGGGATAATTGCAACCATGGATAAAGTTTCCACTGATGCTAAGAGATTTTTTGAGGAGGAGACCCATCGGCGAGAATACCCTGTAAAAATACAATACCTAGAGGGCTCGGAAAATATTCGAAAGGATATTACAAAGATAGTGGAAGATGTGACATTATCACAGGTACACAGAATGATTCGGCCTTTCTCTGCCAGAATAGGCTTTGACTTATGGTCAATTGTAGAATATTGGATAGGTATAAAGCAAAATGATACCTTTGAGAACGAAATCGCTGCAACACCAGATAACAGCGGATAAAAGGGAAATCAAAGATTCCCCCAAATCGACTCACTCTTTTTACCAACTTCAGATACACTCAAAACCATCACCTATCATGCCTCAACATTATATTACAACTACCCCCTCTTGAAACCATGCAAGGTCCAACAGAATTCTGAGGCGTGCAGGTCTTTCCAAAGAGCGGATACTCTTCAGAATATATTATTCTTCGGAGAACATCACCGAATCTACATCCTTTTGGCTCTTTAAAATCTCTTCCATGCAGATCCTCTAAATCGCCCTCAAATCGTCTTCTTGCATCGTATCTCTCAAATTCGTCTTTTAGATATATGCCACTCCAGAGATACCTCCTCCTTCAGCACCACATACATCCTCTCTATCTGCCAGACCCTATCTTTCAGCATGGGGATGGAAGCGACATCGGCCTTTGCGATCCTGTAGTGCATGCTGAGCATATCCTCAGTCTTTATATCGAAACCGTCTGGTGGGGTGAGCGCCTCAAGTGCCAGCTCTATCGGTATAAATCTCTGAGTCAATCTTCCCAGCATATCATGAGTCAGTATCAGTTTTACGATAAGAATTATCTCATCTCTTGTAAACTCCTCTTCTCCATACTCTTCAGATCTGGTGAGGATCTCTTCGGCTATGGGTGCAGAGTGCATGGAATGCAATATATTGAAGGCACCCCTCAACTTGCCTATATCGTGGTATTTTACGGCAACCCTCAAAATTTCAGAAACGGGGCGAGTTAAACGCTCAATTTCTAACTCAAAGTCATCCGTTGTCAAGAGCATCAGCACGTTGTACGTATGCTCAAGAGGATCAAGGCCACCGTGTGTGCCAAATTGTTTGACACCGATCAATCTTCTCAATGGATTGGATCTTGGGATGCTCTTGACAAAATCTTCATAAGAGCCGAGCCTCTCACGGAACTCTTCATCTCGCCCGGAATAAGCCTTCATCTTTTCCATCCTTGTATAATAGTTATGTTGTTAATACTAAAATAAGTACTTCTATGCGTCTCATAACAATTGACAGATCGACGAGGAAAAATTAGAAAAAAAGAAGAGTGTGAGGGAGTGTGCCGAAATCAAAGCACACCCACTCTTAAACTCACTTTAGCGGATGGCTGGGAAGCTTAAACTTTCTCTATAATCGTCGTTGCGCCCTGCCCCATACCGCCACAGAGCGTTGCCAATCCGTACTTGGCATTCTTTTCCTGGAGGATTCGTGCCAGAGTTCCTGTCATTCTCACTCCTGATGTGGCCAATGGGTGGCCTATTGCAGTTGCACCACCTTTTATGTTCACCTTCTCCTCCGGGATGCCAAACTTCTTCATTGCGTACAATGGGACTATTGTAAATGCTTCATTTATCTCCCAGTAATCGATATCATCAGCCTTCATTCCTGCATGTTTTAGGGCCATCTCACTTGCAGGTACAGGACCTGCTCCCATGATACTCGGGCTAACTCCTGCCCATCCCATAGATATAACTTTAGCAAGCGGCTTTATACCATGCTCTTTGGCCTTATCCTCGCTCATTAAAAGCATTCCAACGGCTCCCGCATTGAGTGGAGATGCGTTCCCGGCTGTGATGACACCCTTTCGCTTGAAGGCCGGCTTTAAAGATGCGGTAGACTCATAAGTTGCACCTCTCCTTATGCTCTGGTCTTCATCGATGACCTTCTTGGTACCATCGTCGAGTTTTACCTCTACGGGCATTATCTCGCCTTTGAAATAACCCTCATCCAAAGCCTTCTCGGCGAGATTATGAGACCTAACACCAAACCTGTCCAAGTCTTCTTTTGATATATTTAAGCCCTCTTCATTGGCTAGAGTGAACAATTTTTCTGCTGTGAGACCCATGCTTTGTGCAGTTGCAAGGTCATACTTCTTCATCAGGTCTCCCATTTCCCTCGGATTGAAGAGTCTCATTATTCCTATCATGTGCGGGTCATTTCTGTATACGGTGAAATCCATGGGTAGATGGGTCATGTGCTCTATTCCACCGGCGAAAGTGACATCAGAAAAACCTAACTCAATTTCCATTGCCCCTGCATGAAGAGCAGACATACCACTACAACAGACACGCTCTATCGATGCTCCTGGAACATTTATTGGAAGGCCAGCCATCAGAAGTGGCATCCTGCTGAGCATCATCTGCTCACCTGCCTGGATGGTACACCCTGTATAGACATCGTTTATATCCGCAGGATTAATCTTCGTCCTCTCAACTATCTTCTTTATCAACTCTGCAAGTACGTTGGCCATACCGAGGTTATTGAATACATCTCTCTCCGGTTGCGATGGTCTCGACCTCGAGAATGGCGACCTCAGAAAATCAGCTATTACTACATTCTCCATTTTTGGCATCTTTTTTGCCTCCTTATATCACTTTTTAATATTTGTATACTTAACTTTTACTTTTTAGAAAGGTATTTAAAGAGAAATACAAATCCTGCTACTAGGAGAGGTGTAAAAGATGGTGAAAATGCAAGATGTTGTCGTTATAGATGCATGTAGAACACCTATAGGCAAATCGAGGCCCGACGGTTACTACGCAAACACCCGTGCTGACGACCTGGTAATTGCAGTTATTGAAGCACTGATGAAGAGAAATCCTCAGGTAAAACCAGATATGATCAATGATAACAGATGGGGAGCTACAACCCTGACAGAGGAGACCGGTGGGACGCTTGGCAGGATGACTGCAATAGCAGCAGGGCTTGATATATCTGTACCCGGTTGCGGACTGGATCGGATGTGTGCCAGTGGTATGACGATGATTGCGGATGCATGCCATGCTATTGCATGTGGTATGGGTGATATAATGATTGCAGGCGGAGTGGAGCACATGTACCGCTACCCGATGGGAACCGGGATGAAACCAAATCCGAGGGTGCTCAATGCGAAACTATCCGATGGCTCAAAGCTGGATTTCAGAACCGCCGCATCCATGGGCATGACTGCGGAAAAAATTGCAAAGAAGTATGAACTTACAAGGGAAGAACAGGATCAGTATGCCTATGAATCTCAGATGAATGCAAAGGCAGCGATGGAAGCAGGAAAGATCAAGAATCAGATTGTGCCGATGGAGGTAGTTATAAGCGACAAGGAAGGAAACAAGACCAAGAAGGTTGTAGATACCGATGAACAGCCAAGACCAAATACAACCCTGGAGAAGATGGCCCAGATGAAGCCCGCCTTTATCAGAAGTGCAAAGAAGGGTGGAACTGTAACAGCAGCAAATTCTTCCGGTCTAAATGATGGCGCTGGTGGAGTTATTTTGATGTCGCTTGATAAGGCAAAAGAGCTCGGTTGCACTCCCAAGATGAAATTCATAAGCTCAGGAGTTGCAGGCGTTGACCCATCGGTAATGGGAGAGGGTCCAATTCCAGCAACTAGAATGGCGCTTGATAGGGCTGGACTTACAATAGACGATATAGCGATCTATGAGCTGAACGAGGCATTCGCATCCCAGTCGATCTGCAATCTCAAAGAACTGAATATAAATCAAGAGAAGACAAAAGTAAATCCGTGGGGTGGTGCGATAGCATATGGTCATCCACTCGGGATGTCTGGTGCAAGGCTTGTTGCATTCCTGGCAGATGAGTTTGCAGATCCGGAATTTAAGGATGTAACTTACGGTATTACAGCCATGTGTGTAGGCATGGGACAGGGCTATGCAATAGTCTGGGAGAATCAACAGAAGTGAATTTTTATGCAAGGTGGGGGTTTACCCCCTTATTTTTTATATCTAAATTAGCTATATTCTATTTTTTTCCCTCATTGGTACAAAAGTTATATGTACTGTTATATGTACTTCTGGGTTGATATGATATATGGAGTATTACGGATACAACAAAGTTATGTGCCAGGCCGGGGAAAAGAACTTGGTTACATATAATTGGAGGTACTAATAAATGAGCTATAGAAACAAAACATTTGTGTCGTTTGATGGTGATACTGATATGCACTACTATCGACTTATGCAGGCGTGGAAACAAAATGATAATGTACCTTTTGATTTTTATAATGCACATGATTTGAACCGTGCAAGAGAGACAAGTACAGAAGAATCGATAAAAGCCCAATTAGCAGAAAGATTAAGAAATACAAAAGTGTTTGTAATACTTATTGGGGAAAACACGAGATATTTGTATAAATTTGTCCGATGGGAAATTGAGCAGTCTATTAAAAAAGATTTGCCAATTATTGCGGTTAACTTGAATGGGAAAAAATCGATGGATGCAGATAGATGTCCGCCATTACTACGTGATGCATTAGCTGTTCATATACGTTTTAATGCGAAAATCATGCAGTATGCATTAGAGAATTGGCCAGATTCAGACGAAAAATATAGAAAAGAAGGTAAGATTGGCTCTTATTATTATAAAGAGGAAGTATATAGCAAGTTGGGAATATGAATTTTGAGTTGAGGCTTTTTAGCCTTAAATTGTGGGTAAAAAGCTTAATTAGCTTAACAGCAATAAAAACTATTTCAAGTATATTTGGCGCTCTTTGGCTAATTTTAGAAATTACTTCTTTCTTTTTGGGTAATTCTCCGATTACAGACAAATTAAGAGGTTCTTGGTTTTGGTTTTTAATTGCAGGAATTATTATTGCCATATTCCGACGTAAACCAAAACTATCTTATGAGTGTAAGCTCAGCAATCGAGATATACGTATTGAACTTGCTATTGGGGATTTGTTTAAATATGACGGCGCATTAATAATAGGTTCAAATACTACTTTTGACACTAAAATTTCTCGTAAATTGATTTCTGAAAAAAGTATTCAAGGTCAATTTACAAGAAAATATTATGGCGACGAAACACAGCTTGATACAGAAATAGAGCGTGGGCTAGAAAATATTACACCCCAAATACTTTCAGGAAAAGGAAATGGAAAATGCAATAGATATCCAATAGGTACAGTAGTGAGATTAAACCCGAAGGAAAGAACAGCTTACATTGTGGCGATTGCGCAAATTAACGAATATGGCGCTGCATCTGGAACATTTGAAGAATTAAAGCAAGCATTGGCAAGCTTATGGTTATTTATTAGTCAAAGAGGGTTAAAAGAAACGATAGTAATGCCAATAATTGGAAGTGGATTTACACGGTTATCCCAATCAAGAGAAGAAATTGTTCGTGAAATTATAAAATCATTTGTTGCAGCATGTTCTGATTCAACATTTTGTGATAAATTAACGATTGTAGTAACACCAAAGGATATAGAGAACAATAAAATAAATATGAATGAGCTTGAAAAATATATTACTCATATCTGCAAATACACAACTTTTGCTTCTAATAGTATTCAGACTGGTATTCCGGTATGAAATTATCTATAGTTACCCAGCACATAACAGCGTGCTTGTAGGTTATAGCAATAAAGAATGTCCGCATGTCGAGGGAGCTGGAACAAGAATATTATGGACATGGGATAACTTAAAGAATTATTTTAAAAAAAATAAGGGAGAACGGTCTTCTGAATGTGTACATCCACAATATGAAGGATAAATAGGGTTATATTTATAAGAAATTTAGGGGCCAGGTAGAGAAAACAGCCAAAAAGGTAGGAAGATGACGTATGCGTGTTTGTGGTTCACTTCTCCCACCCAAATCCCTCCGACAACTTCTTTTGTTTGCGACATAAAATAATATCTTCAACCCTTTAAAACAAAATTCATTTTGGCAAAATCAATTGTCAGATCTTGATCTTCAGATGTATGGTTTTAATTCATTCCTCCCCAATTATCGTCCTCCTTGCAAGTTTTCTCAACTCGGCATAGTGGGCTTTTCCTATCAGTGTCGTTGGAAGCTCATCGACAAAGATCACATGCTTTGGCCTTTTGTAGCCCGATATCTTTCCTTTGCAGAACTCTATTATCTCCTCAGGGGTTGCTTGCTCACCCTTCTTTAGCTGGACAACTGCTGTGACCGCTTCACCCCATTTCTCATCAGGAGCAGCGGTAATTCCTATCTTCTCTACTTTGGGATGGTGTTTTATCAGATCCTCCACTTCTTCGGGGTAAACCTTTTCACCACCGGTGTTGATACACTCTGAGCCTCTTCCGACGAAGTGGAAATAACCTTCTTCGTCCACTGTTGCCAGATCACCACTGAATAGCCAGTGCTCACCATCTATGGTTCTGATGAGCTTCTTAGTCTTATCCGGATCTTTGTAGTACCCCTCGGGCAGTATCTCTGTCTTTCTTGCAACTTCTCCTACTTCCCCGATCTCTACAGGCTTACCTGTCTCGGGGTCAAGGACTTTGATACTATCGGTAGTCTGGAAAGTGACCTTCTTGAACTCTTTATCGGAAGCAGTGTACGGGGTAAACGCTCCATGAGAAAGCTCCGAAGATATGAATACATCGAGAAGCATCAACTGAGGCATATGCTCAAGTAATTTCTTCTTGACTTCGACAGATGTGGGCATCCCGCTGGCAATTATGCAGAAGAGCGATCTTGTATCGTATCCCTTTGTCTCGAGTGCGGCAACCATAGGCTTGAGAGTAGCGTCTCCAATCGCTGCCATCAACTGGATCTTTCTCTCTTCAATTATCTTAAGGGCTTCATCTGCATCGTAACTCTTGCTTGAAGGGATGACTATGGTTCCACCAACTCTCAGTATTGTGAGATGTATAGCCCAGGCCCAGGCATGCATAAATGGACTGACAAATAGTGCACTCAAATTTCCACCCATCAGACGGGGGACCAAACTTGAGTTAAGGGGCAGTCGTGGCAATAGCGTCATAACGAGTCTTGCCGTCGTCTTGCGTCTCAGAATCCCTCTGACAGGACGTGTGCCGGCGAGAGAACCAACAACAGGAACCGGAAGCGACATGAACATGCTACTTGGCGCCTTACTGATCCTCTTGAGCATCTCAGGAATTGAACCGGATATCGCCTCTATTAACGTCCCTATAAAGTTCTCCTCGGTGTAGGAGATCCCTTTTGGATATCCAGTCGTTCCACCGGTGTAGATGTTGTAGCCAATATCATCGTCGCTTTGTGGTTTCCAGGGCAACTCTGGCTTTGTCTTTGGGTGCTTTTTTATCAGGTCTTCGTAGCTCAACCACTCGATAGGTACGTTGTCTCCAAGAACTATATAGTTCCTGACCTTCTTCAGCTCCGGAGCAAGCCTCTGGAATATCTCGATGAAATCTTCGTCTAAAACAATAGCTACCGTATCTGAGTTGTCCAGAACATAGCTCAGCTCCTTGTCCATAAATCTGTAGTTGAGTGGAACGGTTATCGCAGCTATCTTCCATGCTGCGCATGTGACCTCGGTAAATTGATTACAATTGTAAAGAGCAATTGATATCCTCTCGCCCCTCTTCAGTCCGATATCCAAAAAGGCGTTTGCCATCGCATTACAACGCTCATCAAACTCCTTCCATGTAAACTCCTTATCGCCATAGACAAATGCAGGCTTGTCCGGATTTATCCGTGCGCTCTGCTCGATTCCATATATAAATGTATTTTTAGCTCCCTTTGGAGCTCTTTTGCTACTTTTTTCGTTTTTGACCAATGATTCCGCCTGGTTCTCATCAGTTAAAGCGTTATATCCTTTTTCAGTTAGTTTGGGACCGTTTGACATAATAATACTCCATTATTCCAGATTGCATGACTTTTGATTATAATGCACTATAATGCTTATAAAATATAAAGTTAAAAATTTATTGATTTTGAGGTTTATTTGCGATAAGAAAAGTTTATCTCAGGGTTAGGCTAAATATGGTGATGCAGTTACCTGGCTGTATATTGATAGCATGCCGCCATAACTCAGTTGGTAGAGTGTCTGGCTGTTAACCAGAATGTCACAGGTTCGAGTCCTGTTGGCGGCGTTTGCCCCTTTATCATTATGTCACCTAATCAGATGACTTTATCTTCCCTCAACTTCAAAGCCAGGGCAGAACCGGCCTCTTCCAATGTTTCCCCCTCTAAAAAACAACACACTGTTTCCCTAATCGGAGGGTAAAGCTTCAATAACTTTATCTGATCTGTTGAGGAAAGATCAACACCAAGATCACTTGCACAATATGTGGTGATAGCCTTTTTTTGGACTGCCTTGATCTCCTGTATCCCCGCATACCTCAGATCCCCCACTTCGTTGCTCACAGTAACAAGAGCAGGGGTTCTGGCTCTGACCACCTCGTAGCCATCGGGAAGAACCCTCTCTACAACCACACTCCCATCTTCCACTTCCACTTTCCTTGCAAGCGAAATACCCGGTATATCCAGAATCTCAGCTATACCCAGACCCACCTGAGCTGCATCCCAGTCAGAGGCCTGCCTCCCTGTGAGGATGAGGTCATACCCACCAATTTTATCAATTGCAGAAGCAAGTGTATTTGCCGTCCAGTAGGAATCAAGCCCTTCAAAGGAGTTATCTTCGAGAAGGATAAGCTCATCGGCACCCACGGCAAGAGATTTTCTCAAAACCGCTTTTGCCAACCGTCTTCCCATGCTCAGCACAGTCACTTTACACTCTCGTGAGTCCTTTATACGAAGTGCAGCCTCGAGAGCGTTTTGATCAAAAGGGCTCATCACAGGAGGGATGCCCCTAGGAACAACCTTTTTTTCTTCAGAATCAACCTCAAAAGCTGAAGGGGGGCCTTCGGGGTCAGGTACCTGTTTTACGCAAACAATGATATTTATCTCTTCATTCATCTGATCTCCTCCAGTTTCTTTAAGAAAGCCGGAAGGACCTCATTATAATCACCCACAACCCCATAATGGGCCACTTTGAATATGTTTGCCCCTGGATCTTTATTGATTGCCACGATCTTTTTTGATTCTGACATTCCGGCTAAATGCTGGCTTGCACCGGATATGCCAACTGCTATGTAGAGGTTGGGTATAACGATCTTGCCTGTCAGACCGACCTGATTTGTTGACGGCACCCACCCTAGATCACAGGGGGGTCTACTTGCACCTATCGCCCCACCTAAAAGCTTTGCAAGCTTTTCTATCTGCTCAAAACCTTCAGGCCCACCGATTCCTCGTCCGCCACTTACCACAATATCTGCGTCTTCAAGTTTGATTCCTGCTTGATCTTCTTTCACCTTTTCTAGTACTTTTGTGCCGATCAAGGAATCGTCAATTCCAGCATCAAAGGTGATAACCTCTCCATTTCTCGTCTCGTCAAAAGCCAAAGGAGACATCGTCCTTGATCTGACTGTTACGATCTGTGGTTTCACCTCGCTCCTATAAACTGCAATGGCGTTACCACCATATACTGGCTTTGTCTGAAGGAGGAGCTTTGATTCTGTGTCGATCGATAAATCTATACAATCCGTTGTCAGTCTCGTCTTCAATCTAAAAGATAACCTTGGGGCAAGGTCCCTTCCGATTGAAGTTTGACCCATGAGAATGATATCTGGCTTCACCTGTTCAGATAGCCTCTCAAGTACTTTTGCATAGCAATTACCATCGTATCGCTCAAGTAGTGGATCGTCGATAACATAAGCCTTATCAGCGCCATAATGGATCATTTCATCTGCAATTTCACTAAGATTGTTACCAAGAACTGCTGCAATCAACTCCTCTCCCAACTCATATGCAAGCTTTCTTCCTATCCCGAGAAGCTCTAAAGTAATGGGTGTAATCTCTCCTGCTACCTCGCAGAAGACCAGCACCCCACTATATTCAGTCAAGATTAACACCTACCTTACTTGCTAAATTCTCATTGCTCTTTATACCCATCTTCCATACTATATAACTTACCTTGACTTTGTCACATTCCCCTCATGACCAAACCCCTTCCAACCAGATATACTAACATTAATACACATCGATACCCTATCAATAAAATCGAGGGGTATAGGGGATG
>JAXHTJ010000054.1:0-14345 GCA_034190245.1 Halobacteriota archaeon
GACTGTCATCATGGTCTCATGAATAGATGTGCCTTTCTCGTTACGCAGTGTTCCGATAATCTTCCTTTGAACAACGTGCTCGCGAAGTGCCCTTTCTGCTCTATTGTTGGTCGGCTCTACACTAACCTTTTAGATAAAAGCTTAAGCCTCGTTAATCTTCGATTCTATCCTAATCGGAGTTCCAAGTTTCATATCACAGTGGGGACATTGATCCAGTGTTACATCTACCTCTTTTTCAGGTTCTGGCCGAGGTCTGGTCATTCCTTTTTGTCCCTTCTTTTGACCTGGTTTGCCTCCACCACTTTTTTCTTGACTTTTCCCATTATTTCCGCCGCGGAAACCACGCCTCAAACTGGGTGGTGTGTGCGTTCTCGTAAATAGCGATGAGCTTTTCAAGTTCTTCTATACGACGTGCTTTAAGCTTCTCATTTTCACGCTCAAGCTGCCTGATAATATTGTCTTTGTCCATCCCCCTCTTGATCTAATTTAGTGCTCATGGTATAGAAATTTTATGATGAAAATGGAGTTTTAAGGGATGTGGAGTGATAGGAATAGATGGGACGGTTGTAACGAGGAGAGCTAAACACGTACCGAAATTTTAATTCACTCTGGAATATACTTTCCAAGCTGTAGCCTAAAAAACACCTCCGCAGTCTCTTTATTCATATCTTCGATCACAAACTCCGCTTTCCTGTGCTCCCTCGCATTCTCCCCACCATTATAAACCAATCCGAGCCTCATTTGATCCAGATGGCTCGCCAATAGCTCCATAGACAAATCCGGGTCATCGACCAGATAAAGCAGATAATTGTACAACAACATCCCCACAACGCACAAAAAGACATGCGCCCTAATCTTAACATCCTTCCAGACGTGTTCGGGCATAAGCGGGATTAACATCCGGTTTTTGAGCCACTTGATGTCAGTCTCGATCTGGCTGCGCGCATCATATGTCTCCACGATCTGACGCGGCGTTAGATCCGCAATATCCGTAAAAACAACTGTCTTTCTTATCGCTGCGATATATTCCGTTTCACGAGCAGTATTCAGCTTAAAATCGAGTTTCAGGACCCCATCATTCATTGACGCGACGTAATCAAACAAACCTCGATACTGCTTCGGGATCGCATCGACAACTCGGTTAATCAGACTTTTTGCAGTCATTTTTCTTCCTTTCCCCTTGCGATTCAGCTTTGATCTGATATCATCTATCTTTGCAAAGATTTTCTCTTTATTCTGATTCCAATCAGTCATCTGCTTACGTCTGGTAGCGTCATTATATTTGATAGCTCCAAAAAAGTCGTTTTCGTACCAATTTTCGCATACATGTTTAGCTTTAATGATATTTCCGCTTGTATTTTCCCATGATTCATCGAACTCTGAAACAGGTATCCTGAACAGACTTTTACACATCGACGCAGGCAGCGATCCGACAACATGCATCCGCACCATCACCTTTCCGATGTTCTTCGTGGAGTTCATGCCACGGTCAAAGATAATAACAACGTCCTTGAGGGAGATTTCGATCTCTTCAAGCCGTTTGCATATGTCATCTATCAAATCCAAGAATATTTTTAAATCAGGATCATTTGCAGGGTAAGTAATTGATTGAAATGGGATGTTATGGTTTGACACTGCCAAACCGACTCCGATAAGGTTTTAGACCCATTTCGATCAGTTTACGGTATATATCAAGTTCAATCTTGCGTATCGTCTCTTCATCAAGTTTAGCTTTAGCAATATAATTAAGGAAATTCTGGCTTGATAGCTGGTATTTAGGATTCCAGACGAACTGAAGCGAACTTCTTTTGAATTACTTGTCTAGAGCGTGTCTACTGGAAACATGCTCTGATCTGCCGATGATTATCAAGAGTAGGTATTGTGCCGGAGTTAATCCATCTATCTTCTTTCTTTTGATGTGTTTATTCATGCTATCGATCAAACCAACTTCTTTTGCTGTTTTCATGAACGCGGCAGGTTTTCCGAATGAGTATGATGCGATTCGTGTTGTTTTACTCGATGTAAGTAACCGGTACAGTTTGTCCGCCGATCCTACGGATTTCTGGATTGTTTGAACTACTTTGCCGTTTATGCGCTCGTTCTTGATGATGTAGAGGTATTTACGGTTGTTGATAGTCTTGATCTTGAAATGCATTATGTTATTTAGACGCGCTACTTATAGGCAAAGGTAATGGTGTACTTTTGTAATGAGGTATAGAGTTGCTTAAATGCACTTGTTTTTAGAATGTGAATGTTGTGGATATTGGGTTGGCCATTTAATTTATTTTAGGCCCTACTCAAAAAGGGTCGCTGGATGACTATTCGATTATGATTTTATAAAGTCCGGTTATACTATAAAATTGAAATAAATATCCACCCAGCGGCCCCTTTTGGATGCTCCCTTTTTCAAAATGGTGTGGCATAGATGGGGCTGGATACAAATAGACATAATATACAGAGTATTTTCCTGATTTTGACTATATTATCTCAACGCTGTTCACAGAATAATAGGTCTTCAGAGCTTATAAACGTAACTGACTTTTTTCTAAGATTTACCAATAAATCACAATCAAGACCCAACTGCACGTATTGATACATGCCCACCAAGAAAGACAAGATCAGGTCATAACTTCTTCACAACAAGCTCACCGATCTGCACAGCGTTTAATGCAGCACCTTTCAGAATCTGGTCACCGGATACAAAAAACTCCAGTCCGTACTCACCATAAATCAGATTCTGTCTGATCCTGCCAACTTCCACATCATCCTTAGCACTTGATGTAAGTGGCATGGGGTAGATGTTATTTTCTATGTCATCCTTTACAACAATTCCATCCGTTTTTTCAAATATCTCTCTGATCTCTTCAGGCTTTATTGCCTCTTCAGTCTCGACGACGATGCTTTCAGAGTGAGCCCTCATCGTCGGAATCCTGACACAGGTACAGGAGATCGGAATATTCTGATCGCCAAAGATCTTTCTCGTCTCCCAGACCACCTTCATCTCCTCTCTGGTGTAGGCATTCTCCTGGAAAGTATCTATGTGAGGGATGACATTAAAAGCAATAGGATGTGCAAATACCTTGCAACCTGCCGCCTCACCATCCAGTACTCTTCTTGTCTCCTTCTCAAGCTCTTCCATTCCGCCGTTTCCTGCACCACTTGTGGCCTGATACGTCGAGATGATCACCTTTTTAAGTCCAAAATTTTTATAGATCTGCCAGAGAGGAATAGCAGCAATTGCCGTAGTACAGTTCGGGTTAGCAATCAGTTTGGAACCACCTATTGCATCCGGATTTATCTCGGGGATAATCAGAGGTACGTTATCATCATACCTGAACGTCGAGGAGTTATCAATGACGAAAGAGCCAGCCTCAATTGCCTTAGGAGCATTCGTTTTTGGCCAACCACCGCCGATTGCAAAAAATGCTATATCCAGCTCTGAAAAATCCGCAGTATTTGCGTTCTCGACAGTTATTTTTCCCATCTGTGTTTCCAGCACTTTTCCAACAGATCTTTCGGAGGCAAATAACCTCAGTTGCTTAATAGGGAAGCTCCTTTCCAGAAGTACCTTTGTTAGCTCCCTTCCAACCATTCCTGTTGCGCCGTAGATCCCGACGTTCACACTCATCTACTAATCTTCCTTCCTACCTACTTGTTGTTTAACTTATTTAAAACTTTTTCTAACTCCTGTACTCCAAAAAGTTATATCTTTATCCATCCCCTCCTTGTTTCGGTTAAGCCTTTAATTAAAAAGTTGGCATGGTGGGTGGGTTGTAGCTCTCTTAAAATTACTCAAACTCAATTGTTGCAGGTGGTTTTGGAGTTAAGTCGTATACCACTCTTGAGACATTCGGGATCTCGCTTGTTATCCTCGAAGAGAGCTTCTTGAGAGCATCCCATGGCAGTTCCATCGCTTCTGCTGTCATTCCGTCTCTTGACTGCACAGCCCTCACAGATATTATCCATCCGTGGATTCTCTGATCTCCTTTTACGCCGGTACCCTTCTCCAGCAATGCTGCAAAGGTCTGCCACGGCTGGTACTTCATCAGTTCTTCCTCAACTATCGCATTTGCCTCCCTCACTATCTTAAGCTTCTCTTCTGTGACCTCTCCGATTATTCTAACTGCCAGCCCGGGCCCCGGAAATGGCATACGCTCGGAGATTTCAGGAGGCAGCCCCAGAGCTCTTGCTACTTCTCTCGTCTCATCTTTGTAGAGATCGGCTATAGGCTCGATGATCTCCTCGAACTCGATTACTGATGGCAGTCCACCCACGTTGTGGTGGGATTTGATCCCCCCCTCTGATTCTATCCTATCAGGATATATTGTCCCTTGAATCAGATACTTCAGACCTTCCTTCTTGGCTTCTTCTTCAAAGACCCTGATGAAGAGTTCACCAACCACCTTTCGCTTATCTTCCGGATCATAAACACCGCTGAGCGCACTTACGAATCTATCCTTAGCATCCACAACTTGCAAGTTCATGTCAGAAAATGTCTCTTTTATCCGGTCTGTTTCTCCCTTTCGCATTAAACCGGTATCAACAAATATCGGGATCAACTCACTGCCAATGGCTTTATGTGCAAGGATCGCGCAAACAGAGCTGTCAACACCTCCTGAGAGCGCTATCAGAGCTTTACCTTTCACTTTCTCCCTTATCCCTTCAATGCTTCGTTCTATGAACTTCTCAACTTTTACCATGTACCTCTCATAGTTTTTCGGTTTTGAATAAAAATGTTGTGATTGTTTAGGCCCAGGGTGTTCAATGGTAGGATGACAAGATAAAGGGATTTTAGAAAGAGTTGTTGTCCCATGAAAGAGCTACTTTTTATATATGAAACACTGATGGATCCAAGAGTGGGAAAAGTTCTTGAGTATATATAAAGAATAGAACAACTGAGTGTGAAGAATAGGGAGTGAAGCATGGTAGAGGAGAATAAAACGAAGGCCGAGATAAAAGTCTCAGGTATGACCTGTGCCACGTGTGCCCAAACTATTGAGAGATCTTTAGATGGTCTTGATGGTGTTTATGGTGCAAATGTTAATCTTGGGTCTGAGATTGCCACAGTCGAGTACGATCCCACAAAGGTAAAACTGGGTGATTTAGAAGGGGCAGTAACAGGTGCAGGATATGAGGTTATAAACGAAAAAGTTGTCCTAAAGGTTGGTGGGATGACCTGTGCCACCTGCGTAAAGACGATCGAGAACGCCCTGAGTAAACTAAAGGGAATTTCAAGTGTAAATGTAAACCTCGGAGCTGAGAAAGCGTATGTCACCTATAATCCGAGGATAACGACAGTTTCCGATATGAAAAACGCCATTTTAGGAGCTGGTTATCAGTACCGAGGTGTTGAGGGCGAAGAGACTGAAGATCTTGAAAAAGAGGTGCAAGAAAAAGATCTCAGGGCAAAGCTTACCAGGGTTATCATTGGGTTTGCCGTGGGTTTTACCCTGATGGCTATAATGTACCTCCCAATTGATCTTCCAAAGTCCTATCTTATGCTTATCATTTCTGCACCTGTCTTTGTTTACATAAGTCATCCCATATTCAGTGCCGCTTATCGTGCTCTAAAAAATAGGAATCTCAGCATGGATGTGATGTATTCGATGGGTATCGGTGTTGCATTTGTGTCAAGTGTCATGGGTACCTTTGGAGTTGTGCTAACACAAGATTTTATGTTTTACGAGGCAGCGGTCTTTCTTGCCACATTTCTTACTATGGGACGGTATCTTGAGGCAAGGGCAAAGGGTAGAACTTCGGATGCGATAAAGAAGCTTATGGGGCTGCAGCCAAAGACTGCAACAGTTATACGTGATGGCGTTGAAACAGAGATAGCAATTGAGGATGCCCAGATAGGGGACATAGTGGTTGTTAAGCCAGGAGAAAAGATCCCTGTGGATGGCGAAGTAACCGCAGGTGAGAGCTATGTGGATGAATCAATAATTACAGGGGAGCCAATACCGGCCCTGAAAAAAGAGGGTGACAGCGTCGTTGGTGGAGCAATAAACAAGAACAGCGTGATACGATTCAGAGCGGATAGGGTAGGCAAAGACACGGTGCTATCTCAGATAATAAGGCTTGTTGAAGAGGCCCAGGGTTCAAAACCACCTGTCCAGAGGATTGCCGATAGAGTGGTGAGCTACTTCATCCCTGTTGTACTCACGATTGCATTTATAACATTTATCTCATGGTACCTTTTCTTTGGCGGGACACTTCTCTTTGCCCTGACTGCCATGATATCTGTCCTCGTCATCGCGTGCCCCTGTGCTCTTGGTCTTGCAACACCTACCGCCGTAACTGTGGGTGTTGGTCGTGGAGCCGAGCTTGGCGTCTTGATAAAGAACGGTGAAGCACTCGAGATCCCTGATAAGCTCACAACGATAGTCTTTGATAAAACCGGAACCCTAACCAAGGGAAAGCCAGAGGTTACGGATGTAATCGGTATCGGAATTGATGAGAATGCTCTTTTGAAGTACGTTGCAACTGTTGAGAAGAACTCACAACATCCTCTGGCCGAGGCGATCGTCAGAAGAGCAGAAGAAGAAGATATCAATCTCATTGAAGCTGAAGGCTTCGACACCTTTGGAGGAAAGGGCGTAACGGCAAAAGTGGATGGAAAAGACGTCCTCATAGGCAACAGAACACTCATTAAAGAGCAAAGCTTACAGTATCTGGATCATGAGGAGAAGATTACAGAAATTGAAAATAAAGGAAAAACTGCTATACTGATCGCAATTGATAACGAGCTACGTGGCATAATAGGCATTGCTGATACCCTGAAAGAAGGGACAAAGGATGCGATAGGGGAGTTCAAGAATGCAAAGCTCGACGTGGTCATGATCACAGGTGATAACGAGAGGACTGCAGATGCAATAGCAAGGGAGATTGGAATAGGAAAAGTTTTTGCAGAAGTCCTGCCGCAGGACAAGGCAAGCGAAGTGAAGAAACTACAAGAAAAAGGGGAGGTTGTCGCATTTGTGGGTGATGGTATCAACGATGCACCGGCACTCGCACAGGCCGATGTGGGGATTGCAATAGGAAGCGGAACAGATGTGGCGATAGAGAGTGGTGAGATAGTTCTGATAAAAGACGATCTTATGGATGCTGTTTCTGCCCTGCAGCTCAGTAAGAAGGTGATGTCAAGGATAAAACAGAACATATTCTGGGCCTTTGCATACAATAGCCTGCTTATTCCTGTTGCTGCAGGGGTATTGTATCCGTTTTTTGGAATAACTTTCAGGCCAGAGTTTGCGGGACTTGCGATGGCGATGAGTTCCGTTACGGTTGTGACATTGTCACTTATGCTACGAGGATACGTGCCACCAGCGACGAAAGGTCAAAGAGCTAGCGTTTGATAGTCATCCTAAAGTTGGTATTAATTCTTGAATTATTTTAAAAAAGTACTTGTGTTAGGAAGCTAAACATGCAATTATACATGATAGTTATGGGGTATTGGAAATGATTGGAGTCTTCATCTGTCACTGCGGAATTAACATCGGTGGAGTAGTAGATATTGATGGGTTGGTCGAGAAGGTCGAAAAGGCGACGGGAGATGATGTTTATGTCTACAAGCATCTCTTTGTATGCTCACAGGCTGGTCAGGAGTTGATAAAGGAGAAGATAGAGGAAGAGAACTTGGATCGGGTTGTGGTAGCCTCATGTTCTCCGAAACATCACGGCGATATATTCAGCAAATGTGTGGGCGAGAAGATGAATCCGTACCTCTGGGAGATGGTCAACATAAGGGAGCAGTGCTCATGGGTACACAGGGATGATCCAGATAAGGCAACGGAAAAAGCGTTTGCACTTATATGCGGCGGTATTGAGAAAGCAAGGAGACTTGAGGAGATAGGCAAGACGAGTGTGTCGCTCACAAAAGACGTTCTTGTTATCGGTGGTGGGATCTCCGGGATGCAAACGTCTCTTGAGCTTGCTGATAAAGATTTCACGGTCTATCTTGTGGAGAAGAAGCCGAACATCGGTGGAAATATGGTCAGACTTGATAGAACATTTCCCACTGATGACTGTTCCATGTGCACCATATCACCCAAATTAAACGAGGTGGTAAACCATCCTAATATCAAACTTATCACATGTGCTGAGGTGGAAGAAGTATCAGGACGCCCTGGAGAGTACGTTGCAAAGGTTGTTAAGAGACCAAGATACATAGATGAGGAGAAATGTACGGGTTGTGGAAGTTGTGCTAAAGTCTGCCTTATGAGTGGAAAGATTCCTAACGAATTTGATTTAGGTCTTGGAAAAAGGGGGGCGATATACATACCATCTATGCAAGCAGTGCCCATGATATATTCTATAGACAACGAAAAATGTATATACCTGACAAAAGGAAAATGCGGGAAATCTCCTGCTTGTGTTGATGCCTGCGATGCAAAAGCGATCGATTTTGATCAACAGCCAGAAGAAATCAAGCTTACTGTTGGCGCCATTGTACTAGCTACAGGTTACGAGCAGTATGATCTAACAGATACTGAGTATCACTATGAGCATCCAAATGTAATTACCGGGCTTGAACTGGAGCGATTGATAAATTCAACAGGCCCGACCGGTGGTGAGCTGAAGAGGCCAAGTGATGGTAAAAGTCCTGAAAACGTTGTCTTTGTGCAGTGTGCCGGATCAAGAGACCGGAGGCATATGGAGTACTGCTCCAAGATATGCTGCATGTACGCAACAAAGAATGCCCGTCTGATAAAACAGGAGCATCCGGATATGGATGTTACGATCTGCTACATAGATCTCAGAGCGGCAGGAAGGGGATACGAGGAGTACTATGATGCCGCAAGGGAGATGGGAGTAAATTACATAAAAGGAAACGTCAGCGACGTGATACCAACACCTACCGGTGATAAACTCACAGTTCGGCTTGAGAATACAATGATTGGAGAGATACAGGAGATAGAAGCAGATCTCGTGGTGCTATCTACTGCGCTTGTCCCATCAGAAGGTACGGCAAAGATGACCCGGAGTCTGAACCTGGTAAGAAAGCAGGACGAGTTTGCGGCACCGTATCACATGAAGATCGCACCGGTTGACACTGCGAATATGGGAATGTTCATAGCCGGAACATGTGAAGCTCCAAAGCCGATACAGGAATGCATAGTTGATGCCAGTGCTGTTGCATCTCGTGTTTCAACATTCCTTAAAGATGACGAGATGGATATAGATCTTGTAACGGCTTTCATAAATCCTGATATATGCATTCGCTGTGGAAAATGTGAGGAGAACTGTGTATACGGGGCAATAATTGAAGATGAAGACGGAAGATTTGTTGTATCGGATATATCCTGCCACGCCTGCGGTAAATGTGCTGCAAATTGTATAACCACGGCGGTCGATTATGGTCACTACTCCGATCTTCAGATAGAGGCCCAGATAGACGGAATACTGGCAGCAGATGACGATACAATCATTGCTTTCTGCTGTGATCAGTGCAGTTACAATGCGGCAGACCTTGCCGGGACTGCAAAGAAGCAGTACTCTCCGAGGATCAAGGTGATCCATCTACCTTGCAGTGGCAGGGTCTCTGTGAATCATATCATGTATGCATTTGACAGGGGGGCAAAGGGTGTGATGGTCGCAGGATGTCTCAAAGAGCAGTGCCACTTCATCGATGGTAACTACAGGGCGGAGGAGAATGTAGAGATAGCAAAGAAGGCGCTCGGTCTGATGGGAATAGAGTCCGAGAAGTGCCATATGTTCTTTATGTCTTCTGCTATGGCGGATAAATTTGTACAGTCCGTAACAGAGATGGATGCGAGGTGTTGAGATGAAAGATATTAAATTTTTAGAGGATACAAAGATCGTAAAGTGCGTGCAGTGCGGAAAATGTAGCGCATCCTGTCCTGCCGGAAGAAACTCCCGGCTACTCACAAGGAAGATTATTATGGAAGCCAAGAGCGGGATAGATGTTCTTGGAAGAGAAGAGCTCTGGTTCTGCACAACATGCTTCCTCTGCTTTGAGAGGTGCCCAAAAGGCGTAAACACAGTTGATGCAATAATTGAACTTCGAAATAGGGCTGTTATGGAAGGTAAGTTCCCGGAGGTGCACGTAGTAGCGATTGAAGGTATCTATGATACCGGTAGCGGCCTGCCACTCAGTCCGGATGGTATAAGGGACCGCTCGATGCTCGGCCTTGAGAAGGAGCCGGAGGACATTGCAAGAAACGAGAGCGATTTTAAGGACTTCCAGAAGCTGATAAAGGAGCTTGGGCTTCTTGAGAAAGTGGGGGTAAAAAGATGAAATACGCATTCTTCCCAGGATGTATCGCAAAGAATGTCTATCCATCGATAGAGAAGTCTACAAGGATGGTCTTTGAGAAGCTGAAGATAGATATAACCGATTATCCCTACTCATGCTGTCCTGCACCTGGCGTTCTCGGGAGCTATGATCAGGATACATGGCTTACGCTCGGTGCCAGAAATATTAGCCTCTCGGAGGCAGATGAGATGGGTATAATTGTTATATGTAACGGTTGCTATGGTACACTTCACAGGGTCTACGAAATTCTAAAGAAAGATGAAGAGAAGATGGCTATGGTCAATGCCAACCTAAGTAAGATCGGAATGGAGTACGAGGGTAAATACAGTCCGACACATTTTGTAGATGTGTTAGACAATCTGAGGGACGAGATATTGAAGAACAAGAAATCCGATCTTGGACTCACCGTGGCAATACACTATGGTTGCCATTACCTGAGACCAAAGTCAGATGAAGCGAAATTCAATGTTGAGAAACCGACTGTTGTGGAAGAACTCGTTGAGCTTCTTGGCTGCGAGAGCGTGGAGTTCAAGGATAAACTCTCATGCTGTGGCGCCGGCGGAGGAGTCTGGAGTGGTGCGGAAGGACTTGGAATTGATATATTAGAGGAGAAGATCCAGAATATAATCGATGTCGGAGATGTCGACTGTATAATCAACATCTGTCCATTCTGTCACATGCACATCGATTCAACCCAGAAGAAGTCGCAGTTCAAGGTGGATACGGTCCCGACTTTACATTTGAATCAGCTTCTTGGTATGGCTTTCGGGATGAAGGATAAGCATCTTGGACTTCATACTCACCGGGTCAGTACAAGGGATGTTGTGAAGGCTGTGAAGAAGGCGGGAAAAGCGAAGGTGTGAGGCCCAACTGGTGAGGAGTGCATAGAGCCTAAGGTCATCGAAAAATCTGTTATTTATTTTTCTAATATCTTCTTTAGATTTTCCCCCTCTTCCTTCACATGTTTTTGACCAATCTCGATCAACTTCTCTATTCCTTTGTACTCTGAGTATTTCATAAGTCTGCTCATAATTCTCTTCGCCCTTGCATAACTTATGGCGGTAAAAATAGAATTTGAACCTCTGGGTTCGATCTGCCATTCAAACCGTACTTTATAAAATATCACAAAAACAATCCTCTAGGCTATGAAAATTGTAGGGTCTAATGAAATTTTAATTCATCCTGGAATATACTCGCCAAGATTCAGCCTAAAAAACACCCCCGCAGTTTCTTTATTCATATCTTCGATCACAAACTCCGCATTCCTGTGACTTTGATTATTGGGGGAATACTTGCACTTCTTGGAAGCCTCATGGGATCTTCCTTCTACCTTGGATTCTTCAAAAGTGGATCTTCTGATACAGATTAGGTAAAGGTTTATGATAGATGAAAAGAAGGACGGTAACATGGATGAATATGATGCAGATTCTTACATGCGGAGTCTATTGGTTTCTAATCCCCTGCGAGAGTCAACCCTTGGTGAGGCAATTCGGACATTACATCTCCCAATAGGGAGCAGGGGATTGGATGTTGGGTGCGGAATTGGCCTTCCGACCTTGCAGTTGGCCGAGGCTGTAGGACCTTCGGGGCATGTCACCGGTCTTGATGTGGCTTCTGATTTCTTGACTTGCGGTAGGGAAATTGTGAAGAAAGGCGGCCTTTCCGATCGGATTTTTTTTCAAGAAGGAGACATGAGTAACCTCCCATTTGACGATGACACCTTCGACTGGGTATGGAGTTCTGACTTTGTGGGATATAGTCCCATGGAACCTCTGCCTCTATTAAGAGAGCTTGTGCGGGTTGTGAAGCCCGGGGGAACTGTGGCCATCCTTGTCTGGTCTTCGGAGCAACTGCTTCCTGGATATCCTTTGTTAGAAGCCCGATTGGGTGCAACATCAATGGGTATTGCTCCTTTTATCAAGGGAAAAAAACCGGAGAAGCACTTTCTGCGAGCATTGGGTTGGTTTATTGAGCTTGGCCTGGAAGAACCGACGGCTCGGGCTTTTGTGGGTAGCGCTTGTGCACCACTGAGTGATGATCTTTACAACGCTTTGAAGGCCCTCATTGAGATGCGATGGCCAGGGGTGGAATCCGAGCTTGAGCCAGAAGATCTGAAAGAATTTCAGCGCCTATGTAAACCGGAGTCACCGGATTTCATATTGAATCTCCTGGATTACTATTCCTTTTTCACCGAGTCGATGTTTTGGGGCAGAGTTCCCAGATGAATAAACTGAGTTTTTATGAAAATAGAAAATAATATTGATGGCCAAAATAGGGATATGGCATCACCCAAAAAGGAAGATGAGGTACCAGATGCGAAAGCAACATAAAAGATAGCCGCTTTTGACTACCTACGCACGTTCGTCATCATCCTCGTACTGGTGCACCATTCGATTCTTGCTTACGTCGCGTTCCTGAAAATCAATCCTGCAACTCCTATCACCTAAGCCCCGGTCGTTGACAGTCAGAAGTGGTCTGGCTTCGATCTGATAGCCTTGTTCAACGACACATAGTCCATAGCATTGCTGTTTTTTTTATTTCTGGCTTCTTCGTCTGGCAAAGTCTCACACGCAAGGGCGCTCGGATGTTCCTACGTGAACGGCTTATTAGGCTCGGAATACCATTTGAAATCGGTGTTACACTCCTGATTCCCTTGGCATACTTTCCAGGACAGCTAGAAATTGAGCTAATTTACGGAGGGAGTACGAGTTATATTGACTTCTGGCTTAGCATAGTCCAAGCGGCCTTCTTGTCTGGACCGCTCTGGTTCTTGTGGCTGATGCTGGCATTCAATGGCCTTATCACTGTACTGTACCGGATAGCACCTCATTTAGATTAGATAATAAGATTGCGGGCATCCTCTATAATAAACCATACCTTATCGTTTTTTGAAGCACTGCTTGGAATCTCAACAGTCGCGTACCTGCCCATGATGCTCGTTTTTGGAATTCATCAGTGGACTACTATCGTGCCGTTCAATTTTCAGACCAGTCGCATATTATTCTACCTCGCATACTTTCTTGCGGGCACTGCGGTTGGTGCATTTGGACTAAAAAGCAGCATACTCAAATAAGACGGTCCACTCGCGAGGCGCTGGTGGGGGATGGTTGGCAGCGGGTGTTGTGTCGTTCTTTGCATGGCTGATCATAATCGGCTCCTCTTTCAACGCTTCCACGCTTGCCTTACCAGTTTTCTGCGCAGCAATGGTTTTTACCGGTCATCGCAATCTTTCGCAGGTTCGTGAAACAGCGTGTAGGTATCCTAGACAGCCTGAGCAACGCCTGAGCAACAATTCATACAGAATATACATTATCCACTACGTATTTGTGACATGGTTGCAATACTTGTTGCTAGGGGCAAACCTTCACGCGATCCATAAGGCATCGATCGTATTAGCATGAACATTGATTCTCAGTTGGGGTTCTATTGCTGCTATTCGTCGCATTTTGGCTTTTAGAGCCTTAAAATACATTATCTATTCTCATCCTATTCTCATCCATATCTTTTTTAAATTTCTTGATTTCCTGCTTTGCAATCACCTTCTTAAAGAAAGGTATTTTTGTGTTATAAAAGAAATTATCTTTGTCTTTATAATATTCATAATCTGTCGTAAGATAATCTTTGTCTTCTTCAGACACATATTTAAGCAAATTAAACATTACCACTTGCATAATTGTTGGTCTTGTTTTCTCACCTTTTTTCATTTTTTCAATAAACCCAGTAAACTCTTTTATAGTTTTATCTTTGTTGTATTTCTGTTCTTTTTCTGATTTTGTTGAAATCTGTAGTTCAAGAGATGAAACAACATTAAAACCATAAGAAGTAAATATACCTTTCATATATTCAGTCACTTCTTTTGCTCCAAAACCTTTACAAGTTCCTACAACCATTGCATATTTATCAAAAAAAACAGGCCTATGTCCTATAAAACCAGTTCTCTCAATAAATTTTTTGTAACTATTCACCCACCCATAACCAGTTCTCCATCAAAAACAGAAAAATCAATATACAATGACCCCCTCACAACCCTATACTCAAAATTAACCAAATTTTCAATTAATCAGAGGGG
>JAXHTJ010000055.1:0-14285 GCA_034190245.1 Halobacteriota archaeon
AGGTTCAGTACAAGCTAAAGAATAAAGAGACAATCATTGGCACATTTAACAGGTGTTTTTGTGGTCAAGTTGCAAAAACCAAAGAGCCTTTTAAAAATGAGACGTATTGCCATTGCTCTGCTGAATTCCATAAACAATATTTTGAGGCAGCTCTCGAAAGGCCCGTCAAAGTTGAAATGAAACAATCGATAATAAGCGGTGCCAAGACCTGTGAATTTATTATTCATATAGAAAATAAATTCCAGCGTAGATGAAGAAACGATAAAAACTGGAATGGAAAGGTTGGGGAGGGTATTAAAAGAGATGGTATAGGCATTGTAATAAAGCGTGAACTTCTAAAATTAGCTTTTTTCCTGTGGTTTTCATATCAATAAAGTTTTTAATGGATAATACCCTAATTAATATGTGGTAGTAGGGGAAAATTATAATTATTGAAAAATCATTAACTTTTATTTGGTGATAAGTTTTGCTCGACCCTGATGAACTTATTGAAAAAGGTGTTTTACTCATAAGAGAGAGTGAGTACGAAGAAGCAATAGAGTACTTCAGCAAGGGCATTGAGATAGATCCTAACAAGGCAAAAGCATATTACAATCGCGGAGTTGCATTTGCAAAGAAGGGGGATTTTGAGAGGGCGATAGAGGACTACAGTCAGGGCCTTAATATCGATCCACAAAATGCTAAAGCGTACAATAACAGGGGAATTGCATATCACAAGAATGGAGATCTTGATAAAGCGATAGAGGACTATAGCAGTGGCCTTCAGATCAACGCGAAACAGGCAAGGACCTACTATAACCGTGGGGTAGTCTATCACCAGAAGGAAGAGTATTCTAATGCAATAGATGACTTTACTGAGGCAATATCACTTGATCCAGAGTATGCTAAAGCCTATAACAACCGTGGAATCGCGTATTACGAGATAGGAGAACTTGATAGAGCAATAGAGGACTGCTCAAAGGCAATATCACTTGATCCAGAGAACGCTGATGCTTACAGTAATCGTGGCATGGCACATTTCAAGAAGGGTGAACTTGATAGAGCAATAGAGGACTGCTCAAAGGCAATATCACTTGATCCAGAGAACGCTGATGCTTACAGTAATCGTGGCATGGCGCACTATAAACTTGGCGATCTTGACAGGGCGATAGAAGACTGCTCAGAGGCGATATCACTTGATCCAGAGAATGTGGAAGCATATTGCCATCTCGGGATGGTCTACTATAAAAAGGGTGAAATAGATGAAGCTATAGAGAACTTCTCTGAAGCAACATCCCTTGACCCCAATAATTCTGACGCATACAATAACCTGGGGATAGTGTACTACAAAAAAGGCGATCTTGAAAAAGCTATTGAGGATTACACTAGCAGCCTGCGCATAAACCCGAAACAGGAGAAAGCTTATTACAACCGTGGGATTGTTTATTCGAGTAAGAGTGAGTATGTCAGGTCGGTTAATGATTTTAGCGAGGCCATCTTATTAAATCCAGAATATACCAAGGCATATATAAATCGCGGATTTGCTCACTATAAGATAGGGGACTATGATAAAGCCGTGGATGATTGTGATAGTGCCATATCTCTTGATCCAAATAGCACAAAAGCATATTTCAATCGAGGGATGGCATACTTTGCAAAGGACGATCTTGAAAAAGCCATAGAGAACTGCTCAGAGGCGATATCACTTGATCCTAACAACTCTGAAGCACACAGCTATCTTGGGATGGCATACTTTAAACAGGGTGATCTTGAAAAAGCCATAGAGAACTGCTCAGAGGCTATAGCTCTTGATCAAAAGAACACCGATGCTTACGTTAATCTCGGCATGGCATACTTTAAACAGGGCAATCTTGATAAAGCCATAGAGAACTGCTCAGAGGCTATAGCTCTTGATCCTAACAACTCTGAAGCATACAGCTATCTTGGGATGGCATACTTTAAACAGGGTGATCTTGAAAAAGCCATAGAGAACTGCTCAGAGGCTATAGCTCTTGATCAAAAGAACACCGATGCTTACGTTAATCTCGGCATGGCATACTTTAAACAGGGCAATCTTGATAAAGCCATAGAGAACTGCTCAGAGGCTATAGCTCTTGATCCTAACAACTCTGAAGCACACAGCTATCTTGGGATGGCTTACTATGCTAAGGGCGAATTTGATAAGACGATGGAGAACTGTTTTGAGGCGATATCACTTGATCCTAACAACTCTGAAGCACACAGCTATCTTGGGATGGCTTACTACAAAACAGGTGATATTGAAAAAGCCATAGAGAACTGCTCAGAGGCTATAGCTCTTGATCCTGAAAATAAAGAAGCTCATCACTGTCTTGGTGTTATATATTCCAAAAGAGATGATTTTGAAAACGCGATTATGCATAATAGTAAATTATTGGAGCTGGATCCATATAATGTCGATGCCATCAGCTATCTTGGGATGGCGTACTTCAAAAATGGTGATTTTGATAAAGCATTAGAAAATTGTACAATGGTCTTATCCATCGATCCTAATAACGCCGATGCTTACAATAACAGAGGCGTTGCATACCTTAAGATGGGGAAGATAGATAAGGCTATAGAGGACAGCACAAGAGCGATACTGCTCGACCCAAATAATGCCGATGCGTACAACAATAGAGGCATCGCTTACTATACTAAAGGTGAGTTTGATAGGGCCATAGAAGACTACGATAAGGCGATGTCGATGCTTAAAAGCACAGGTGAAGGGCAATATGCAAAAAAGCTGAAGTCCGAAGTTCAAAGATTAGAAAAGGGAGATGAAACATCTGAGGACTCCAAAAGATGGTATGATGAAGCGGTGGGGGCTCTCAAAGGCATCGGCGAAGGAAATTTTGTAAAGAGAGTGATAACTGAATTCAAGAGATTTTATAAATGAGGTGAAACACGGGGAGTAAAGACCATCCTATATAAGCTCATACAACGTACTCCTCTTCTTCGGAATGCGGCCAACTCGTGAGATCATAGACTCGAACTCCTCCGGTTTTATGTACTCTCCATAAATGCTGCCTGCGGATTTTGATATATTCTCCTCCATCAGGGTACCGCCCAGATCATTTGCTCCACAGAAGAGAGATAATTTGGCAAGCTCTTTTCCAAGTTTAACCCATGATACCTGTATATTCTTGATATAACCATGTAAAATGATTCTTGCAATTGCGAGGGTTCTCAGATTATCCAAACCTCTTGTTTTGTACCCGTTTAAATGAGTATTTTTTGATAGAAACGGCAATGGAACAAACTCGGTGAAACCGCCCGTCGCTCTCTGGATTTCTCTTATCTTCAATAGGTGCTCGATGCGTTCCTCCTCTGTCTCGACATGTCCATACATCATGGTTGCAGTTGTTGGTATGCCCAGATTGTGAGCCGTCTTTATTACTCTTACCCATAGGTCAGAACTCAGCTTATTCGGGCAGATTATCTCGCGAACACGGTCAACGAGAATTTCCGCTGCTGTGCCGGGCATAGAATCCAACCCTGATCTTTTCAGCTCTTTCAACGTATCTTCTATGTCTATATTTGAATTTCTGGCTGCATGGTATACCTCCATCGGCGAAAAAGCGTGGATATGAATGTTATGAAAATTCGATTTTATATCCTCAAGCATCTCGCAGTAATACATTATCCCTGCCCCTGGTAAGAGGCCACCCTGTATACATACCTCTGTTGCGCCAAGATCGAATGCTTCTCCCGTTTTATCAAGAATCTCTCTGGTACTGAGGACGTATCCGTTATCGTTTCTGAATGCACAAAATTTGCAATTCCCCACACATGAATTTGTGAAGTTGATGTTCCTATTTACGACATATGTTGCAATATTCCCATTAACCTTCTCGCAAAGCTCGTTTGCTAACGTAAATAGCTCATAAGGATTCATCTTCAATAGATGAAGAGCATCTTCCTTTTCAAGATCTACTTCATTTACTTGATTGAACACCTCATTTGAGACCATTAGTAATCTACGAGATAATATACTTTAACCAAAAAAAGATTGTGGTTTTTGAAGGTTTATTTTAACTGGAAAACTGATGAAATAATGTAACTTCCAGAGGTGGTTCTTTCAATAAAAAGAGTGGTTAAAAGGCGAGTATGTACGGAAGATCTATATAGTCAGGAGGCATATACTTCCTCGAAATTGTAAAAGTTCAATTTGATGTATGGTTAAAGAGTAGGTATAAAGAGGCTAGAAGATGATAGGAATAACATCATATGGTGCATACGTACCAGGATATAGTTTGGGTAGGGACGTGATCGCAAAGGCCTGGGATTTCCCCTCTGCTCCAGGAGGGAAGGTTGTTGCAGGTATGGATGAAGATAGTGCAACGATGGCTGTGGAAGCTGGACTGGATTGCCTAACAGGTATCGATCCAAAGACAGTTGATGGTCTCTTCTTTGCAACAACAACTGCTCCGTACAAGGAGAAGCAGAGTTCATCATTGATTGCCGCTGCTTTAGACATGAGAAAGGACATTGTTACAGCAGATTTCACTGACTCACTGAAAGGTGGAACAACGGCTATGAGAGCTGCTTTTGACGCTATTAAGAGCGGGTCTGCTGAAAACATACTGGTTACGGCTGCTGATTGCAGATTACCGGAACCTGAAACCATGTACGAGTATCAATTTGGAGATGGCGCCGCTGCTCTTTTGGTAGGGGGAAACGGGGTTGCTGTTGACATCAAAGGATTCTACTCAGTATCCGATGAATTCACTGGCCCGTGGAGAGCCGAGGATGATACTTTTGTAAGGGAATTCGAAGTTAAACATGATGCGCTTTACGGGTACTCAAAGAACGTCAGTGAATCGGTCATGGGGCTGACAAAGAGATATGAACTTGATCCAAAGGACTTTTCAAAGGTGGTATTTTATGCACCCGATCCAAGAACACAGGGAAGACTTGCTGCCAGAATTGGTTTTGATCGAAAACAGGTTCAGGATTCAATGTTTATGAACATCGGTAACACCGGTACACCGCTTTGTCTGATGATGCTTGTATCTGCACTTATGAGTGCAAAAGCCGGTGACAAACTTCTCTTGGCAAGTTATGGGGATGGAAGCGATGCTTTCTATCTTGAAGTAACGGGGGAGAATGAAAACGTAAGGAAGAATGTACGTGGTATAAAGGGCCACATGAAAGGGATTAGGAAGATTGAGAGCTATGGTAAATACCTGCGGTTCCGTCAACTACTTGATAGGGATCGTTTCACGCCGTATTCTTCAACAGTCACATACTGGAGAGATCGAGACGCTGAGATCCCTCTCTATGGTGGGAAATGTTCAAAATGTGGCTTGGTTCAATATCCAAAGGGGAGAATCTGCTGGGAATGTAAGGGAAAGGACACTCAGGAGAACATTAAGCTTCCTAAACAGGGGAAGATATATACATACACACTCGACCATCTTGTTGGAGGCGACTATCTCGAGACTCCGGTACCGAGGGTGGTTGTAGAATTTGAGAATGGTTGTAGAGCGTTCTTTGAGATGACTGACTGTGAGCCAGACGAAGTGAAGATCGATATGGATGTGGAACTTGCTTTCAGGAGATTACACGAAGGTGCAGGCTTTCATAACTATTACTGGAAGTGTAGACCGATGAGAGGATAGGGGAGGTGAAAAAATGTCGGGAATAAAAGATAAGGTTGCTATAATCGGTGTTGGTTGCACAAAATTTGGTGAAAGATGGGAGATGGATGCAGAGGATCTGGTTGTGGATGCTGTATATGAGGCTTACGATGATGCTGGAATAGATCGAGATGAGATCGAAGCCGCATGGGTTGGCACTCTGTACAACGGTTCCGGTATGACCGGGTGCGCAGTTGCGGACCCATTAAAGTGGTTTGGAAAACCTGCCACCAGAGTCGAAAATGCGTGTGCGACCGGCATGGAAGCCTTCAGAAATGCCTGCTTTGCTGTTGCGTCCGGAGCTCACGACATGGTTCTTGCATGTGGTGTGGAGAAGATACTGGACGCAGGTTCGAGGGGTCTACCAGGTGTTGGAGAGATGGGACATCCTGTAATTGGAGGTGGGGTCTCAGCTCCGGGAATGTTTGCCATGATGGCCACGAGGTGCTTCAAGGAGTATGGATGGGAGAAGGAGGATCTTGCAAGAGTTGCAGTAAAGAATCATCATAACGGTGCAAAACACCCGAAGGCACACTTCAGAAAAGAGATAACCATAGACGATGTTATGAAGGCACCTATAATTGCCTGGCCTCTGGGTAGATATGATTGTTGTGCAATATCGGATGGATCAGCGGCGGTAGTTGTAACAACCCCAGAGAAGGCGAAGGAGTACAAGCACAAGGATGATTTTGTTGTGGCCAAGGCAAATGTCATTTCGGTCCATACTATGATGCCAATGTATCAACCCGGATACGAATTTTTGGGGTTCCCGGCAACCCAGGATGGTTCTAAGGTGGCGTATGCCGATGCCGGTATAAAAGATCCGAGAAAGGAGATAGGATTTGCAGAGGTACACGACTGTTTCATGATCTCTGAACTACTGCATTACCAGGATCTTGGCTTCTGCGGAAAAGGAGAAGGGGCAAGTTCCCTTAAAGAAGGTGTCTTTGATGTAGGTGGAGATCTGCCGGTCAATCCTTCTGGTGGACTGAAGTGCTTTGGCCATCCAATCGGCGCAACAGGATGCAGAATGATCTACGAGTTGACGAAGCAGTTGCAAGGTAGAGCTGATGGTTATCAGGTGGAAAATCCAGAGCATAAATACGGGCTTGCATACAACCTGGGTGGAGTAGGCTCAATATGCTCGATATCGATACTTGGTATGCCTTGATATGGGAAAAGACGAAGATGAGAAGTTCATAGAAGACGATGGCAGCGACCCTCTATATCCCTGTTGTATCGGGAAGGGGGCGGCTATATGTTTTTATTATGAGGATCTCTGGACAGAGAGTGGTGAAGAAGAGCAGAATGGGAAGGAAAGCCAAATGCCAGAAGTAGCAATTGTTGAAAGTGAAGGATACGAGGATGTTGAAGAGAAGGTTAAAGAGACGATAAACCTGATAGGAGGGCGAGGGTTAAAGCTCAAGGGGACGGTGGTGATTAAACCAAATGCCGGGTCTCCATTACCAATAAAGAGAGCCGCCAATACGCATCCTTCGGTTGTATCGGCTGTTGTAGAGCTTGTCAGAGATCACGCATCAGAAGTTATAGTTGTGGAGAGGGATGCGATTGCAGCCCCAGCGGATGTCTGTCTTGCCAGAAGTGGAATAGCAGAAGCAGTTGCCAGATCAGGTGGCGAACTGAGGATTCTGGATGATGATCCGAAGGTTAGAGTAAATATCGATGGCAAACGCCTGAAAGAGATAAATCTTCCAAAGACTTTAACAGAATATGATCTGCTGATAGATCTCCCCAAATTGAAGACGAACAGCTTCACAAATCTTACTCTGGGCATCAAAAACCTTATGGGCCTACTTGATAAGAGTGACAGGAGAAAGATCCATCGGATGGACATTTCGCAGGCTCTCGTTGATCTTCTCAAGGTCATAAAACCTGATTTGACCCTTATAGACGGCATTCAAGCAATGGAAGGACAGGGTCCGGTATTTGGAGATGTGGTTGATATGGGTGTACTGATAGCTGGTAAGGATATTGTGGCTACAGATGCCGTTGCTTCTTATGTTGCTGGATTTTATCCAGAGGAGATTGACACGACAAGAATTGCAGCCTGGGAAGGTATCGGGACCTGCTCCATTGAAGATATCAAGATCGTTGGAAGCAGGATTGAAGATGTAAGAAGGGCCCTCAAACGTCCGCTTTCAACAATCGAGGCGATGTACTCGAATGTTGATGTTTATATGGGTGGTGCATGTAAAGGATGTTACGACCCATTAATGGTAGTATTCGAGAGTTTTAGATTGAAAGGCGAACTTGAAAAGGTGGGGAAGATAACGGTTATAATGGGAAGAGATGCACCCATTCCAGATTCATTTGGGGATAAAACACTGATAGTCGGTGATTGTGCAGAAGAGCACAAGGAGAAAGGGATATTCATAAAAGGGTGCCCCCCTCTGCTGGAATTATTCAAATTTCGATTATGAGGATTCATATACAATACACATGCGTAAGATTTATGATACAATTCCATCTTACTTCCTCTGGATAAACTTTTATAGGTGGGCGAAATGGAAGATGTAAAATTTGGGATGATGATTGTATACCCTCTACCAAACCCGATTCAAAGGGTGTACGGACTTGCTGAAAGAATTGATAAACTCGGATTCGATTCCTTATGGATACCCGACCATCTACTCTTTCCGGGGGCATCTGGTTTTACTGTAGAACCATGGAGTGTTCTGGGTGCAATAGCTGCTAAGACCGAGAATGTGAAGCTTATAACGGGTGTTACCGACCCTCACAGAAGACATCCTGCCCTTCTGGCCCAGACTGCTGCAACAGTTGACCTATTGTCCAATGGAAGAATGGTTCTGGGAATAGGAGCCGGAGAGGGAATGAACCTTGATCCTTTCGGTATAAATTGGAAAAAACCGGTATCAAGAATGGTAGAATCCATTGATATAATGAGAAAGCTCTGGGATTCAGATCCGAAGAACAGATTTAATTATGATGGCGAGTTCTACAAACTGAAAAAGGCATATCTGGATTTTAAGGCAATTCAAGATCCAATTCCGGTATACATAGCTTCAAACAGCCCTAAAACGAGAAAATTGACCGGAAAAATTGCCGATGGTTGGATACCAATAGTTGAAAGCCCGGATACTTATAAAGAACATCTTAAAGAGGTGCACGCAGGTGTTAAAGAAGCAGGTAGAGATGTAAGTGAGATAGATGCCTGTTTAGAGATCTATACGGCTGTCGTGAGAAAAGGCAGCATACCAGGCAGCTCAGAGAAGTTCTCGATCAGGGGCAATGTGGACGAGGTTATAGAGAAGATTGATGAGTTTATAAAAGCAGGAGTGAGACATTTCAGCCTCATGAACATGGGTCCAAGCCCAAAAGAGCTTGAAAAGATCTATGGGGATACGATAATTCCATATTTCAAAGGTAAGTGAATTTTTACTCATCCGCTCCCGTGAGAAACTCTTCAACCATCCTCAAGGCTTCCACAGATGAACTCTCTTTGTTCTCCTCTCGATTGCCCTTGAAGTTGAATCTTCTCCAGTTTGTTTCCGCTCTGGATGATAGCGCTATATACACCAGTCCAATCGGTTTTTCAGGTGTTGCACCTCCCGGGCCTGCAATACCGGTAGCAGACAATCCTATATCGGTCCTCAAAAGATCTCTGATACCTTCAGCCATCTCAACAGCACACCCCGAACTGACCGCACCAAACTCTTTCAGAGTATCCTCTAGAACACCGAGCAATTTCATCTTCACTTCGTTACTGTAGGAGATCACAGAACCTTCAAAATAATCCGAACTTCCGGGTACGTCTGTTATCCTGTGGGAGATGAGTCCACCGGTACAGGATTCGGCGATTGCAATAGTAAGCTTTTTTTCACGCAGGAGTTCCCCGATCTTCTCTTCTATTCCCTCGTACACATTGCTATCTCCTTCATCCTCCTCACACCATCGATCTCTTTTACGACATTCATGGTGGCCTCAGAAACGAGATCTTGCCATCCTTTGTCGTCTACCATGCATCGTCTTATCACTGTACCGGAATACTTCTCTCTGTCATAGAGCGGTGGTTTGCGTACATCGTATCCCTTCTCTTTGAATAACCGCTCTATCAAGGAACTATTGGTGTATACAATTTTTACAGGGGGAATGAGAGACTCTACATGAGAGACCCAGACTGCATTTCTATTGATGTCGATGATAGGGACTATGTAGTAGTTGGATATACCTTCTGCTTTGAGGGATTCGGAGATCATAAGATAGCGCTCCCCGCCGGTAAAGGGGTCATCTAATTCATGACTTATCTGCGCGCTTCCGATCCCAACCACGACTTCATTGACCTCAGATGAGATCTTCTTGATCACCGAATGGTGGCCCAAATGATATGGCTGAAATCTACCAACATATAAGGCTCTAGTATCCATAACAGATTATGCGTTAATTTTATGTTTTCTATCTGCCAATTTCTTTACAAACTCGAGATCGGCTTCTCCGATCTCAATACCTTCTATTAGATCAAAATACTTTTTACCGATCTTATTTCTTATTATGATCGTGCTCCATCCAGGCGGTGAACCTACCGATCCAACTGAGATGTCTGCATAGTAGGAGCTGAAATCTAGGCAGTGATGACATGGAGATCTGGCATACTTTGCGATATCCTTTATCGCCACTCTGTGCTCTTCGTCGGCATAGACAACAAATTTTCCCTTGTCAAAGTCCATCTTCTTTACGGTATCCAGTGGGACATTCAAGTCCTTTGTAATAAACCTATTGCACAGATCTTCATAGGTGAAGCTCTCCATGCAGAATAGCCCGATTATGAGTCTTATGTTGCGCGATACCTCCCAGCGGAATCTCTCTGCCGCATGTGCCTGACATGGTGTTCCAACCACCGCAATTCTTTCATATTTGTCGACATTATCTTTGAGCAAAGACAATACCGGTGAAGCAGTATATTTTGTACCGGCAACCTTATTTACGTCACTTGGTTCTGTTATCAAGATTGGTTTTGCTTTCCATTTACCATCTCTAACTACGGTCAATGCACAATCTATGTACTCCTGTTCCAATAGTGATTCGATGATCCTTGATACAACGCCACCGTCTTGGCCTTCTATCACGCTCTTTCCAGAAAAGATCTTGAGCACGTTGTCAAACTCATCTTCAGGATGTCCATCAAGCGCTGGACATATTCGTTGACAAGCATAACAGTTTTCACAATCTTCACTGATTATAGCCGAGCTATTAAATGGTACATCGGCCCCGTATTTTTTGATAAGATAGCAATTTACACACTTTAAATCCGCATCCGGGTGCTCATCCACGGTTACTGCACGATAAGGGCAAATAGCTTCACACCCACCGCAACCAGTACAAAGACCTGCATTTATAACCTGCTCTATCTCTGCCAACTTCTCTTCCTCCAGATAGTCCCTCAACTTACAACTTTAAAATATTATTGGTTTTTGAATGAGGGCATCAGTTCCCTATGGTGCTGGATCTGGCGATGTTGAGTCGGTTGTATTGGTTAATGATTTATGAAAACTTACAAAGCCTCTTCATAATGTTCAATAATCTCTTCTTCGCTCAAAACCCTGTTATAAACACATACATCGTCGATGATTCCATCGAAATGTTCACTCCCGGAAAGCCACCGGCCCAACTCAATATTTCTCAATTCCTGTGTATTTCCCACAATATCTTTTTCGTTTATTAAGATACCATTTACATAACCACTAACATGTTCGGTGTTGTAAGTGAAAACTACGAAATTCCATTCATTAGCAGTAAGCGGACTGATATATAGATTATCGCTTGCTCCATTGGTAGTATAACCTGCCAAGACAACATTTGGGCCATTTTGTTCGATTCTATAACTGTTAGTAGTTCCTCTTAATATACAGTTCCATTCACCTGGTAATGAGGAGTCCATCCAGAAGGCAATACTGCCCTCGCCATTTGGATCAAGGAAAGTTCCTGGAATGTCAACATAGTCACCTTCTCCGTCGAACTCGAGTGCAGAACCTATCTTGCCTGTTGTCCATTCGGCATCATTTATTGTACCTGTATTACCGTTACCTGAGGAATCAGATGCTTCTGTGCCGCTTCCTTCATCGAACTTCCAGTGGCCTACAAGACCTCCCCCCCCTTCATGATAGTGCTCTAGGACTTCCTCCGCACTCAAAACCCTGTTATAAACACATACATCGTCGATGATTCCATCGAAATGTTCACTCCCGGAAAGCCACCGGCCCAACTCAATATTTCTCAATTCCTGTGTATTTCCCACAATATCTTTTTCGTTTATTAAGATACCATTTACATAACCACTAACATGTTCGGTGTTGTAAGTGAAAACTACGAAATTCCATTCATTAGCAGTAAGCGGACTGATATATAGATTATCGCTTGCTCCATTGGTAGTATAACCTGCCAAGACAACATTTGGGCCATTTTGTTCGATTCTATAACTGTTAGTAGTTCCTCTTAATATACAGTTCCATTCACCTGGTAATGAGGAGTCCATCCAGAAGGCAATACTGCCCTCGCCATTTGGATCAAGGAAAGTTCCTGGAATGTCAACATAGTCACCTTCTCCGTCGAACTCGAGTGCAGAACCTATCTTGCCTGTTGTCCATTCGGCATCATTTATTGTACCTGTATTACCGTTACCTGAGGAATCAGATGCTTCTGTGCCGCTTCCTTCATCGAACTTCCAGTGGCCCACTACATTTGGTATTGTTATCGTGAATATTCCATTAATATATGTTTGTGGGATCTCATCGTAATTACTATCCTGCATAGATATTGCCTCAACTTCCATTGTGCATGAACTGCCAGCATCCCCTAATGCTTCCAAAATCACATCTGCAAATTTTATGTTGGGGCCTTCTAACGGACCTTGTAAATTTACAACAACATAACGTGTGTAACCGGCAGAGTTATTTATATCTTTATATGTCTCAAAGTCCAAGTCACTGTTACCAATATCCGTTACGTGAACCACTGATGGGTCATAAGTCAGAAGAATATGAGCGCCAGATAAATTCTCCACGTCATTTATCATTATCGATGCTGTTGTGATTTCTCCTGATTCAACAAAAACATCTGATATAGATACTGTCGTTGAAGCTGCAGAAACTGGAAAACTGATGAGGGTCAGTGCTAACAGAGTATTCAATGTTAACAGAGATATCATGGTTAAAGCCAATATTTTCTTCATATCATGTCCCCCCTAATTTTTATTTTTTGATGAAGCATTTTCGTATCCAGGTACCTTTAGTGCATGATTTATAAGATATATCCCATCGTCAATGTCTGCCATCTTATCTCCATTAGTATCTGCTGCTACCTCTTCTACCATCTCTTCATATCCTGCAACATGCAATGCATGTTTCACAAGATAAATTCCATCCTCTAAATCGACTGCCCCATCTCTATTGACATCTCCATCATCAATAACTGCCAATTCAATGTTATTGCTATCATTCTCCGCAAGCACCATTCCAGAAAATATGCACATGCTTAAGATTAATAGCGCAGTCATCACATACTTCCAAACTCTCGATTTTCTCATATTCTGAGTCATTTTTAATTCACACTCCATTGTCCTCTAACTTTTTGTATAGACATAATTAATTGGAATAGAGAATGTAATATACGCTATATAAAGAAATCTTTTTAGATCAAAACAATTAATCTTTTATATCATAATGTAAGAACAATACATTTCCCCAAAAAATATTGTTAAATAAGAGAAATATTGTTAAGACAATACCATATAACAAGGATCAAACAACAGAACGAAGATGATACAAAATATTCCATGCGTGAGACCACCCGTTCCCTGTGATGCCGGTCTGAAGTATTGGGTACAAATCACCATCCTATAGTTAAAAAAATTATTATTGGCGAAAAGTATTTTGATTGATACTGTGTTTATCAAATATAGGCTGTGCAGGTTGGAATTAGAGGAGATTGTAAATAATGGTAAAAAAAGCCCCAAATCCGATACCAGAGGGAATGCATACCCTTACAACGCATCTGTGGTTTAATGGAGATTGCAGAGAAGCAATAAGGTTCTATAAAAAGGCATTTGAAGCAGAGGAGACAGCACCTGCCGTTGAGACTCCCGGTGGAGAATGGCATAATGCATGTGATGCTCAAGATTGGTGATTCGAATGTGATGATGGCTGAAAAGATTATGAAACCCATGGTTACAATCTATTTGGATTATATCTGTCCGTTCTGTTATATAGGAAAGGTGGGGGTTGATAGATTACAATGGAGTTCCCTGGTACGGAAAGCTTGTGTCATTCATCATCAGAGGTGAGAAGAAGGAAGGGACAAACAAGTTCATATGCTTTGCTACGCTCTCAATTGTAGTAAGTTGTGAGAGGTTTATCGTTGATGCAGTGCCTGTGACAATGCTCACCACCAAGAAAAGGCCGTTTGAGAGCTTCTAAAATCCGCCATGGCATATGGAATCAGGATAGGAAGGGTAATGCTCGACAGAGGATTCTATGATGTCAGCGTTGTAGATCTTCTGAAGAAAAGCGCTAAGTACCTGATACCTGCCAAAAGAACCACTGCCATAAAACGGGCTATCATTGAGCTTGAAGAAAGGGGTGAATTTATTACAGAATATACAATGAAGAGTGG
>JAXHTJ010000056.1:0-14006 GCA_034190245.1 Halobacteriota archaeon
GAGGTTTACCTCAAGAAGGAAGAAAGAATCGAAGCTTTAGCGATGGTTATGGTTCTCTGTCTTTTGATATATTCGATCGCCGAGTGGAAGCTAAGAGATAGGTTGAAAGAAACCTGTGAGAATGTACCCGATCAGAAAGGAAAACCAATCGTGAGGCCTACAATGAAATGGGTCTTTTACCACTTCAGGGGTGTTAGCGAAGTTGTTGTTAAAATCGGAAACAAGGTTAATTGTGAAGTGGCGAATATGAAGGAAGTGTTGATGAAGATACTTTCCCTGCTTGGACCGGAGGTTGAAAAATATTATGGTTGAGGGAGTTTAATGGGGGAGGTGGGATTGAATCCAGAAATAGAACGATTATAAAACCCCATACCTTTAAATGAACAATTTTAAGCGACTGATATCTCCAGTTACACTGTCTGTTCGGGGTAGCTAATTTGTATCGTTCAGTCCAATTTAATTATGGAGGCGATAAAAAATGAAAAAATCTTATAAAAAAATGATGAGTGCACTTCTTGTGACTCTGATGATGTTGAGCATAGTGGGAACCGCGGTTGCAGAACCAATAAAAACTCGAAAGATGAATTTTGCAGAGGTGGTAAAAGGAGATACAAGCATAATGAATCAGATAAGAGAAAGGAGAAACAACCTATCGATAAATCAGGCTGATAATATAAATTTAGCAGGGGGTAAAGACAACATAATAAATCAAGCCAATAAAAATACAATATCTAATACAATATCTTCAAGAAGAGTTGTAAGACCAGTTTACTCTGCGCAGGGATTCGCTTTAAATGATGATGAGTTCCATGTAGTAAAGGTGTATGTTATCGGTGTCAAAAGGCCCCACCCATTACAAGTAAGAAACCTCTTAAACGAAAATATAAGTATTTCAGACATATCTGAACAGATGCAGAATAGGGCCTTTGAGACCTACTACATAGGCAGGATGAAGTTCGGCGAAGATTATTACATTCTCAGGATAACAGAACTAGACAAAAACTACTTGAAGGCTGATATTGTATCCATTCCGCCCAGAATATCTGCATCTACCCTGACACCAGAAGCATTGGAGAGTTCGGAGGTTGTTGGGACAATATCTCTAAGGGTCTATGCGTATGAAGGGTCTATTGTTTGCGATGGCACCACAGAGATCGGCGGAAATGAATTCAGGACACTAATGAATCTTCTCACACCTCAGTTTGTAAAAAATAATGGTAACGTGAATTTAGAGATCAATGAAGCCACAGCATAAAAATGGGTTTTGGGTTTTACTCAAAACCCACCCTCCTCTTTTTTAATTTTTTAACTATCCGTCCCATGTTCCTTATATCATTCATCTAAAACGCAATATGATCATTCTTCCTTAACAATCGAACAAACCTTCGGTTATACCTTCTCAGCTATTATACTTGCAACAGCCTTCCGATCGTCTATTACTCCTTCTCGATAGCGAAGACACCTAAAATCTTGGAACATGTGAAGAAGCTCGTTATGTTTCAGCAGATGGTCTGGATTCTTCGGTCTTCCAAAGCGAGCTTGATCAACAATAAAAGTCTCATAAACTATCATTCCCCCTCTTCTTAGCCCGTCTTTGATCTGCCGTATAAGAGATCGCTGTAGATAATTGAAGCAGATGATCAAATCGTAAGCATCTTCTTCTATTGGGTAATCCCCCTTTAAATCGGCAATCTCCGATTTTATAGTAACACCAGCCTTTAGTGCCGCTTCTTGAACACTAATTATCGCTTCGCGTGATATGTCTACGCCTTCCACCTCAAAACCCATCTTTGCAAGAAAGATCGCATTTCTCCCATTACCCATTGCCAGATCTAATGCCCGCCCTCTGGGTAAGAGTTCTATGTTATCTACAAGGAATTGAGATGGTTGTGTTTTATACATCTATCAAATCCCCAACTTTTTCATCAATCCCAAATTTTGATGCAGATACAGATCTTCCTCTACTCTAATGGATCTCACAATCAAAGATACTTCACCCCTATCAATGACATTTTTATCATTCTTATCATCCCATTTAAACATACCGTCTGTTATACCGTCTGTTGTGTTTGTGTCATCCTTTCATCTTTGCTGGTGATATTCAAACCTTCCCAACTGAAAACGCCACAAAAAAGTAAGTGCTTCGCTTTAATCACGCGTATGTGTAGCAGTCACCTTCTTCAGGTCAATCTGGGATACCTCGGTAAACCTTTTTCTTTTCCTTCTCGGTCTAGCCATTGTAAACTTAAATATCATAAAGAGATATAAATTTCCAGAGGAAGAAGATGTATAAGTATGCAATAGAGATAGCTTATATTGAAGAGGGTAGGAGGTGTATTTACTGTAGTTTACAGAGTTGACAGAGAGTAGAGCACTTTAAAGAGACTGAGAAATTGCCATATAGAGAGGTTATGTTGGCTAAGTAACTTCGCAGAACACTGCTTAAAATGAAGGAAAATTTTAAAATCTGCAGGTAAGGAAGTAATAATATGACCAGATTTGAAATAAGTATCACTATCAATAAACCAGCCGATATTGTAACTGAAGCCCTAAACAATCCAGAGAATTTTCCCTATTGGCAAACTGATTTAGAGAAATTTGAAGTAGTAAAAGGCGAGCCTAACCAAGTTGGTTCAGTTGGGCGCTTACATTATTCTCAAAAAGGCAAGTCGTATATAATGGAAGATAAACTGATATACTGCGAACCAGGTAAAAGATATATATCCGAAGTTTCAGGAGACGCAATAACTGCTAAAGTTGAAACAACACTTGATTCTTCAGGTGATAAAACAAAGATGAGCTTACAATGGGAAGGAAAGGGGAAAATATTAGTTCTGAAGTTATTACTGCCATTTCTTCGCGGAAAGATTATAAAGCAAGCAAAGACAGAACTAGAGACATTTAAACAATTGGTTGAAGAAAGAGGGCCTAATTTTAGTAAGTAACCAATTCACCCAAATTTACCCTGAAGGACAAACTTCGCATACATCAGAATTTAAAATAAATTATTTATACAATGGTCATTAGCATACTACTGTGAAGCAAAATAAGGATGTGGCACCACCAAAAAAAGAAGATGAGCTACCGATTGACTCGAAACCAACAGAAAAGATAGCTGTCTTCGACTACCTACGCACGTTCGCCATCCTCCTTGTGCTGTTGCATCATGCGATTCTTGCTTACGTCACGTTCGCGCAGCTCAATCCTGCAACCCCGTTCACCTTTGCCCCCGTCGTTGACAGCCAGAAGTGGTCTGGCTTTGATCTGATAGCACTTTTCAACGACACGTGGTTCATGGCGTTGCTCTTTTTCATTTCTGGCTTATTCGTCTGGAAAAGCCTCACACGTAAAGGCGCTTGGATCTTCCTGCGTGACCGCCTTATCAGGCTCGGAATACCATTTGTAATCGGTGTTATACTCCTAATTCCCCTGGCCTACTTCCCGGGACAGCTCGAGATCGAGCAATTTTATGGGGGGAGTACGAGTTATATAGACTTCTGGCTTGGCATGGTCAGTGCAGGCTTTGGAACAGCCGGTCCGCTCTGGTTTCTGTGTGTGCTACTGGCATTCAATTGCCTTATCGCTGTGCTGTATGGAATAGCACCTCATCTGGATGACATTATAAAATTGCGAGTATCCGCAATAATGAACCATACTATAGCGTTTTTTGGAGTGCTACTCGGGATCTCAACAGTCGCGTACCTGCCTATGGTTCTCGTATTTGGTATCAATCATTGGACCACCATCGGGCCGATAACTTTTCAGACCAGCCGGATATTGTTCTACCTTGTATATTTCCTATTGGGTACAGCAGTCGGTGTCTACGGACTCAGTAGGACTATGTTCAACTCTAAAAGTAAGTTTGCAAGGCGTGGGTGGATCTGGATGATTGTGAGTCCTTTGTCATTCGTTGTAGTGATCATTTTTCTAATTAACCCTAACCCCACTGGATTGATATTCTATGGAATAGCTTTAACCTTCACCTGTGCTGCAGCAGTGTTTGGGTTCATCTCCATCTTTCTCAGGTTTACGAACCGGCGTGTAGGTATCCTCGACAGCCTGAGCAACAATTCATACGGAATATATATTGTTCACTATGTGTTTGTGACCTGGCTGCAGTACTTTTTGCTGGATATACAACTCCCGGCAATCCTGAAAGCATTGATCGCATTTTCAGGAACACTGATTCTCAGTTGGGGTTCTGTTGCTGCCATTCGTCGCATCCCGACGGTAGCAAGGGTCATCTAAATTGGACTCGGGGAACGGGGTAAAAACTCTCGCAAAAGCTTCATATGCCGTCATCATAATTTATGAGGAGGGTTTATCCCATTGCCCAATACAAAAGAAATGCTTCTGAAAACACCGAAAAGTGAGTTACATGTGCATCTCAGAGGAGCAATACCAATTGAGATATTTACTGACCTGCTGAACAAATACCCTGTGAAAGAGATATTGAAGTGTGCCCCATCAAGCCATAAGAGAATGTTTAAGCGATTCGATAACATTCGTCCGTTTCTGTTACCAAAGTACTGGTCAGTTGATGATGTATCGCATTTATTTCGCTTTGATTCGTTTTAACAATTTTTGTGGACATGGTGCTTCACGGAGTATTTCGTTAGAGATATTTCAGATTTTAAAAGATTGGTAACAACTGTTCTTGAAAGGTTGAAGAAGCGAAAACAGCTGATAACAAATAATAAATGGCTCACGTCCAAACCCATCGACTTCGTTTTGTGCTTGAGTATATCAATTATTGGTGAACAGACTCTCCGATAGTTATTTATGTCTTATTTATTTAATACTTCTTGTGATGGATTGATGTATAAAACAAGATCCAATCGGAATCTTTCTGTTATAGTGGCAGTTCTAGTTGTTATTGTATTATTTTTTACCGGAGGTTGTATCAAAGAGGATCCTTGTAAAACATCAACGCCATTCGAATTTGAAGAATCTCGGGGTGTTGCTGTTGATGAGGAAGGCAATATCTATAATGTGGCTTATGGAAAGATTCAGAAATTTAAAAAATGTAATTCAGTATACGTGTTATTATGGGAAAAGAACTACATGAGCGATGATGTAGATGTTGTAATTGACAAGGAATATGTTTGGTTGGTGAGCCGATCACATAATGCAATTGGAAAATTTTTAACAAATGGGGATTTTGTCTCTTTCAGCGTCAATGATATCGATTCTCCAACAGGTATTGATTATAAAGCTAATTACATTTACGTTACTGAATTTCACAACAAGGTAAAAAAATATGATGCTAAAAACGGTGGAGATCCTATTCTTACAATTTCTTTACCTCCTGCACCTGGATATTCCCCTGATGTTAATCCACAAGATGTAGCAGTCGACACTACAGGGAACATCTATGTGTTAATAGCGTTTTTAGAACCAGGACCAAATGAAGTATTTCGAGTGTTAAAATATGATAAAGAAGGGACTTTAGTAGATGAGGAATTTATCTCCGATCTTATACGATCAGAGAGTATTGTAGTCGATTCGAATGATGATATAATTGTATCTGACTATAGTGGTAGGGATTCTAAAGTAATTGATATGATCAAAAAATACTCAATGAAGGGAGAATTGATGGCGAGTTATATAGTTCCAGAGGCTGAGTATATATCAGGGATTGCTGTTGATGATAGTGGTGAGATATATATTAGTGACGCTTATGCCAAGACGATCTTTAGTTTAGAAAGGTGATGTACAGGAATCAAAAACCGATCTTTGCAGCAGTCTCTACTTCACCTTCTCCGGTAAATTGTGTATCCCAAAATCACCACAACCCCTATAAGTAACATCACAAAGGAATTGAGCTCAGGAACAGGTGCCGTGACACCGGCAGCAATTGTAGAATCTATCCGATCAGAGGTTGAATTATACACACCAACATCCGAGCCACTCTGATTGTCAAGTACAATATCATACTCATCATGTGTCACTGGTTGATCCGATGATATATCCCAGATCGAAGTAGGAGAAATGCCACCATCACCATCCGATGTAACCTCTTCCTGACCTCCTGAAGGATCTTCAGAGGTGTTGAGAAGGTCACCCTCTTCTACAGGGTTATCCTGAATCCATACCTTATATACCGTTAACGGTGAAAGCCCTTCGGCCTTCACATAGATACCTTCACCGGGCATAAATAGATTCTTCTCATTACCCGAACTATCACATGATATGAAGAAGTCCTTTACAAGCGGAAGCTTGTCTTGATTTGATCCACCGGTGATGTTGTAAGATGTTTCACCTAGGCCATCACCATCAGTATCATCTCCCGCATAATCCGACCAGTAATTTCCACCAAGGTATGGGCCACCTATTATGTTTGTCCCGGATGTTTTCGTGGTGTTCCAGATGTTTGTTCCGTCATCGTAGGCATTGTTTGTGTTGTTGAGGTAGTTGTTATATATTGTGTTGTTGCTTGAAGAAGACAGGTGGATGCCGTAATAGTTGTCAGTTGCGTTGTTATTGGAGATATTACAATATTTCACATTATAGAGTAGCACACCCGCCTTACTAGCTGATGTTGCTCCTTTCACCGTAAAACTACTGATATTCACATAATCTTCGGTTACGTCGAATACGTGATCTCCGTAATTTAAAGCCTGAACTATCGTATCCGCAGGATTTCCAGATGCCGAGCGAATCGAAAGGGATTTGTTCACATTGACGTTTTCGTTATAAGTTCCCGGATCAACTGTAATTGTATGTCCATTTAATGTTTCAGAATCATCTATGGCATCCTGAATCGATATGAAGTCTTTGCCTGTGTTTAGGTTGTGGACGGGTAAAATGGCGTCAAATGCAATGAGCGAATCAGCCCTGCCGTGGCCATAAATGTTGTCGTATCCCGCACTTCCCAGATCTACCGCTGAGGAGTAAAGTATTGTACGAATTTCGTCATCACTTTTATCTGGAAATGCACCCCAAATCTGTGCTGAAATGGCCGCAACGTGTGGTGCCGCCGCGCTGGTTCCAAAAAAAGGACTGGGGAAACCACCAGCACCAGTTACAGTAACACCATCGACTCCGCAAAGTTCAGGTTTGGACCGAGTTTCCGGCGAAGGATGACTGATTGTTACAGGACCTTGGGATGAAAAAGGCTCAATATCGTCGTTACCCGGATCGCCGGCATAAATCGCTCCTGTAGAAATAGCGTCGGGAACAGCAGCATGACCAAAGATAGAATCGACAGGATCGATATTGTTGGCGTAAACCCATGCACCGCTAATTGGATAAATGAATACTTCAAGTGTTTTTGGTGAAGCGGCGCCATCGAAGTTATTGACATCTATTTCAGCGGTAATGGTAGAATCACCGTCATTGGTGTACACAAAGTACTCGATGGGATCATCGTCACCATCTTGAGAAGACAAGCTACCAGCCAATATATCCCATCCATCGGTGTTATACAGATAAAGATCATAGTCATTGCCAGAGGAGCCAAACATATCATCCCACTGGAGGACAACTATCACTGTGGCATCAGGGGAAATATTTACGTATAAATAATCATTAGATGCTGGGTTTCTACTAAAATCATGGTAATTGGAACCGTCATTATAATAATCACCCTGGTAATGTCTTTGACCGGAATTGCCTGCTGAAGAAACATAGATGATATCGTTACTGGCAATCACCGAGGTCAGATGTGAAGCGATTATACCATCTTCAAAAAAGGGTTGTGTAATCCAGCCAATGTCATCGCATATGACGTTGCACCCGGCGGTCACAAGTGCATCAATAGCATCATTAAAAGCAACCCAATTGTTTCCACAATCGTGAAAATATAGGTCTGCCTCGGGCACCATATCATGAACAATTTCGAGCATGGCGGTTCCCTCATCACCACCTCGAGTGTTGCTTAGTACAGTTAAATCAGTAGGTAGATCTCCAGAGTCTCGAGCATACTCCCAATTATCCACGCCATCTGATATAATTCCAACCTTAATCCCTGAGCCATTTTGAGAATATGTTGTACGTACATCATAAGTGTGATGAATTGTATCTCCTTCGGTAGTCACCGAACCGGTTTGCACTAAAGGTGGCATAACTGTCCGGATAGTGCGCACGGTTTCCAAGGAAGCCAAATCCTCCAAATTATTTACTTCCACCCACGCAACTGCAAGGTTATTTTCCTCACTCCTGTCAGTGATTTCCCAAACATAAGGCTCAATACTCTGTGTCTCTGCAGGAGCATTGAGATGGACATAGACGTAGACCAAATCATCTGTTACTCTAGCATCAGTTGAGTGAGTAACAACAGTACTCTCTGGGCGAAATTGCCCTAAATGTTCCATCTCCAATTCAAGAGTTTCTATCTCTTTTCCTTGTGGCAGAAATCTACTGTCGATCAGTTGAAGAAGGTCGGTACCAAGCTTTTTTTGGGCGTCTGTAAGGCCGTATGAAATCTTCTCTATTTGTAGGAGACTATTCGTTTTAGAATCAAGATGTATCTCGGTAATATTCTCTACGTCATCTTTAATCCAAACACTGTCATCAGGTAAATAATCCATTGTTTCAGAAGCCTGCGTTATCGCCGGTATAATCCCGACAAAGATCGATAGAATCAACAAAAATAAAAAACCAACCGTTATAACCTCATAAGATCTCATGTCAGGCACCTCTCTTTTCATGATTCTTAGCCTATTTTTAAACTTCGTATCTAACCGTTGTTATCATATATTAAACCAGCGATCTATAACAGACAGGGCATTTGAATACAATACAAGTAGTCGGTATTATTAGGTCGCTTTATGGCCGTTGCCGTTTAGCTTGATACCGGTCACGCTTGAGATGTTCTTCTCCTGCATAACCACACCTATTGTTCTATCCGCCGCTTCTATCATCGGCTCCCTCAAAGAGACAACGATAAACTGAGCATCGCCTGCCAGCTTCTTTATCATCTTGGCAACCCTATCCACATTTGCACCATCCAGAAACATATCTACTTCGTCAAGTGCATAGAAGGGCGCGGGTCTGTGTCTCTGGATTGAAAAGAGAAATGAGAGTGCAGTTAAACTCTTCTCTCCGCCAGACATCGCTTCTAAGCGCATTAGATTCTTTCCAGCGGGCCTTGCCTTGATCAATAAACCTCCTGAGAAAGGCTCATCATAATTCTCAAGCAATAGCTCGCCGTATCCTCCTGAAAGCTCTTCAAATGTCTTCTTAAAATTGTCGTTGATCGCATCGAACGTTTCCATAAAGGTCTGTCTCTTCAACTGCTCATACTTCTCAATTCTTCCGATGATCTCTTTGCGCTCGTCTCCCAGAACATCCCTACGGGATTTTGTTGTAAGCTGTCTCTGTAAAACAGCATCATATTCGGCTATAGCTCTCATATTGACTGGCTCTAACCTGCTCATATGTCCTTCAATTTGGGATATCTTACTGCGAATTGTCTCGTGAGAGGGGATGTTAGTATCCTCTTCGTATTCTCCAACCTCTTCTTTCAACTCGTCAATATCGGCGATCAATTGGCTCTTCATATTCCCAAGAATTGATATCGAATCCACCAGTCCATCATAGTTTCTAAGAATCTCTTCACTTCTATGCTTCAGTTCGGAGATTTCACTCATCTTTTCATCCCTCAGCCCTCGTAGATCGCTCAATTCAACCGAGAACTTCCTTTCAACTTCCCTTTTTACCTTCAGTTCACCCTCTAATATTTTAATATCATCTTTATTCTCATCTATTTTAGTATTTAACTGCTTCTTCTTATTTTTCAGCTCTTTCATTCTGTTAATGTTCTCTTCTAATTCTTTGTCCAGATATTCCTTCTTCAAATTCAATTCCTTGATCGCTACATCAATTGTCCTGACATCATCCTCGAGCTCATAGATATCGGATGAGACGGCCTCAGCCTCCTCATTCATCTTTCTGGCCTCAGAATTGGTGAGTGACTGCTCAAGCTCCTCAATTTCGTGTGCAAGTTCAGATATGATCGAATGTTTCTTCGAGATTTTACTCTCAATATCTCCAATCTCACCTGAGATGTTCCCCTCTTCAGCATTTATATCGGAGAGTCTCTTCTCTTTGTGCGCGAGCTCCTCACTCAACCGGGAGATCCGCTCATCTATATACCCCAACTCAAGCTCCTTCTTCCTTGACTCTGCGCCCAACTCCAGAATATTCTCCTTCAACGATTCGATATGCCCCTCCACCCTCTTCAATTCATCAGTATATCTACTCAACTCCTCCTCGTGTTTGGTGACCAGATCTCTGATACGGTTGATATCTTCTTCAGTCGGTAAAAATCTCGATTTCGCCGATCCACCGGTCATTGCTCCGCTCTTCTCTATCAGTTCTCCCCCCAGAGTCACTAACCTGTACTTGTTCATCAACCTCCGTGCGGTATCGAGGTTCTCTGTCACTACAGTGTCCCTATAGACGTACCAGAAGGCCGGATAAAATTTAGGATCAAAATGAACAAGGTTTATGGCATAGTCTATGACACCTTCCATCCCTATGTCATTATTGAGCTGCCTTCCATTCATCTTGTTCAATGGTAAAAAAGTTGCCCTTCCAGCGCCCATCTGTTTGAGGTAGTTTATGGCACCTGACGCATCTTCATCATCATCCACCACAACGCATTGCATCCTATTTCCGGCGGCAATTTCCAGTGCAATAGCATATCTTTTATCCACCTTGCAGAGCTCAGCAACAGCACCGTGAATGCCTTTCAATCTTCCTTTTGCCATTGCATCCAATACCAGTCCAACAGAATGACTATATCTGCTCTTCTTCACAGACTTCGCTATCACCTCTTTTTTGGCATACTCCTGCTCAGCGGCTTGCAGTTTATCCTTAATAGCTGCGACTTCCGCACTCATCTTCACCCTTCTGAGTTCCAGATCAGATAGGTCCCTTGAGAGGGCTTCGATCTTCCCATTTATTTTAACGAGTGCCTCATTGATTTTGCCCCTCTCATCGATCATACTCAACCTCAGCTTTGTGCCACGGTCGGTCTCTTCTTTTAGATGTTTCTTTTCCGCAGATCTTCGCTTTTGTGCGTCGGCAAGTCTATCATTATCCCTCAAAAGCTCATTTTTGTTGTTTTTCTGGACTTCCAGCTCTACTTTCAGCCTGGATAATCTTGTACTGATATTTGTGAATTCAGCACCAACTTCCGATATCTTTTCATTAATCCCGTCTAGTATCGCTTTTTTTTCCCCGATTTTACCGAGCAGACCCGCTCTAACTCTCATCTCCTTATCAATATCTCTTAATATCTCCCCTGATCTGTTGTACGTGCTAATGATCTGTGTAAAGGACTTCTTTTGCTCCAATCCTGTCTCAGCCAACTCATTCTGAAGTGAATCAATGATTCCACTACATCGGGAGATATTTCCCAGCATCTCCTCGATCTCCATCTTAATCTGGTTGGCCTCATCTTCACCTTTCTCTGCTATCTCATCATTCAGATCTTTCAACTTATTTTCTTCCTCGGAAATTTTGACCTTTATCCCGGAGAGATCTTTTGCCGAAGCGTCTTTTCTCGATTGTTTCTCTTCAACCTCTCTCTCAATTTTAAGCAACTCTTTCTCGGCGCTCTTCAGCTTTGATATTAAGAAAAAACTCTCGTATTTCTTTTTTTCATTTTTAAGTTCATTATATCTAAGGGCCTGATCTTTTTCATCCTTTAATTGCTCTAAACGTGAATCAACTTCAGAGAGAATTATATCTATCATATCTATTCTATCTTTAACGAATTTAAGTTCTTTAAAAGCCTTTTCTGTCTTATTATCGAATTCCGCAACACCTGCAATCTCTTCAATTATTTTTCTTCTTTCAACAGGAGTCATTTTTATTATTTGAGTGACATCACCCTGCATTATTACATTAAAACCATCTGGCGAGATACCTGATTTAGAGAGCTCCCGGTGGATATCGCTCAGGTTGCACGATCTACCATTGAAATAGAAGTAAGAGTAATACCCATTCTCCGTTCGTTTGATTCTACGCGTAACGGTCACATCATCCTCATCTACAGTTATCTTTCTATCGCTGTTATCGAATTTGAGAGATACCTCGGCGAGATCGAAGTTGTTACCATTCGAGCTGTTTATCAGATCGGTCAATCGCTCTGCCCTCATTGTTCTGGAGTTGGAGAGCCCCAATGTAAAGATGATGGCATCTACAATGTTACTCTTCCCACAGCCATTTGGTCCGGAGATCGTTGTAAAATCGTCAAAAAATGGAATTCTCGTTTTATGGAATGATTTAAAATCCTTTATCTCAATCTCCTTTATATGCACTGATCCATCCCCCTCTTGTATAGTTACATGGATTAATATGCATCCATATTATATTAATCTTACACCCATGCATATCCAAAAATTTTATCTATGTAGTACACTAATATCAGGTAACCGAGCTTGAATTTCCCATTGGGCCCGTGGTCTAGTTGGTTATGACATCGCCTTCACACGGCGGGGATCATGCGTTCGAATCGCATCGGGCCCACTACAGATCAATTTTGTAGAGAATTTAACGTCAGTCCCGTAGGGTAGAGGTCAATCCTAGTGGGCTTTGGACCCGCTGACGGCGGTTCGAATCCGCCCGGGACTATTTTAAAAAATCCTGGATGGGTTAATTTGAACCCTCTTTTTTAGGTGGGTTACTATGAAGATAAATAAACTCCGACATGATCGGCATACTGTGTCACTCATAACAGATCATATCCATCTGTTCATAAAGTATCCTCCAAAGTATTCTGTGAGTTTCATCGCAAAGAAGATTAAAGGCAGGACAAGCAGAATACTGAGGCAGCACTCCCCACATTTGAGAGAATGGTGCCCTGATCATTTGTGGGCGCCGGGTTGTTTTCACAAAACTTTTAGGAAAAGTTTTATCAAAAATGCTTCGCAATCAGTGGGGGCATGGGTGGGAAGTGGTGGAAAGGTATATTTCTACTCAGGACAATTCATCTAATAAAAAGAAAGATATAAAATGGCCGGAAACCTCCAGCTTGGGAGGTGTCCGATTTTCAATCGGACTAAAGGGATGCATTTGCATCCCTTGTTTTGCTTAAGCTTTTATTTAAAAGGTTATTAACAAGCCCTGTACCTATAAGTACGGGGTATAGTGACATATTCTCCTTGCAGATATTTAATTAGCTAAAATTATTCATTTTTCTTCATCGGTTCTTTCCAAATTTGTGTTATATTTGGGTCTTCTATTTCGTCTAATGCTTCATATTCAAAACCCGAATAATTTTTCATCCAATAAATCTCGATTGAGGTAGGAATCAAAAATAGAACTAGCCCAAATACCCAAAATAAGTTGTCTTTAGGCAAAACAATCAACCCCCATACATAAAGAGAAAGAATAGCAATAACAAACCATAGATACATCAATTTTAATCCGTCCCAAACTATTTTTCTTAATCTTCTAGGACTCTTCCATCGGTAATAATAGGCATCTAACATTTGTATACAGTTATTTTTAAAAATCTGCGCTTGTGGGTGATCCTCTGGGATGGATAGGAATCTGCTTATAACACGTGATAAAATGTTCCATCTATGCATATTGACAAGACCCAAACTTGACCTCACAAAGAATCTTAACATTATTATCCAAGCGAAAGTAATTATATACCATTGAGGTAGCATAGGATAATTGATTTTAAAAGTCTCTGTATCTACCGAAGTTACAATAGTGAAAACAATCACAGCCGTAACCACGGTTAGCCCCCAATAATTCGTTTGATTTATGACATCGTATGATAGTGATAATTCCCTTCCACATTCCCTATAAAAGTCTCTGAGCCATTCTCGGTCCATATTTACCACGCTACAAGATGTATATTCTCTGGTTTTTCTACCCTATAGTTTTGCAATAGTTCAATCTTCTTGAACCCATTTAACTTTAGAACCCATTTCAAAACATTTACATTCATCATCCTCATAACAGATTATCATAATTTGAGGGGACTTCGTGAAGTTTGAGGAATTAACAGAAGGAGAATGGTCACTAATCAAACCTCTTCT
>JAXHTJ010000057.1:0-13765 GCA_034190245.1 Halobacteriota archaeon
ATAACCACTTCTCAAATTATCGATTACGCTGCAACATATAATGTGAGGGATGCAACTACAGGTGAGGTTGTGGGAGCCCTGAGACGAAAAGGGTTAAAATCGCATTTATGGCGAGATGAATGGGCGATTATCTCAAAAGAAGGAAGCGAGATAGGAGTGGTGACGGAGACCAATAACCTTTTAACCAGATTCATCGGCTTTATCCCACAAAAATATGATGTACTGATATACAATTGTGAAGTTGCTAAGATAAAACAGCATTTCAATCCGTTCGTGCTCAAATACACCATGACGATATTGGACGAGAGTGCAGTTGATCCGAGGCTTCTGATTGTAGCAGGGATCCTCCTGGCAGCTATCGAAGGTAGACAGACCTAATAACTTTGCTATATTACTATATATATAGTTAAGTGATCAAGCCTTCTCTTCGGTAACATCCCTGACGATCTTCCAGAGTTCATCTTCGGACACACCTGTATGCATCTCTGACATTATTCTTTTAACATCATTAAACGCTCTTCGCATCTCTTCCTTACCAGCTCTCTCCTGCAACTCTTTGATTCTCTCGACAATTTCGACCACCTCTTCATCGGTGGCACTTATATTATTCTGATCAAGCTTGTGCCTTATACCATGTGCTCCTGTGAACTTGCCCAGGAAGAATCGCCTATCTCGCCCTATGGATCTTGGAGATATGGGTTCATAGGCCCTATGGTGCTCCATCTCCCCATGCACATGTATCCCTGATTCGTGGCTGTAGGCGTTCTCACCGACAATGGCCTTATGAACTGGCACCGGCACTGTAAAGTACTTCTCGGTGAGCATTGAAAGCTCATAGAGCTTATCCGTTTTTATGTGGGTGTTTATATCGTAAAGAACTTCAAGGGCCATGACAATCTCTTCCAATGGTGCATTTCCAGCCCTCTCTCCGTATCCATTGATGCATGTGAGTGGAAAAGTGACACCTTCTTCAATGGCTGCGAGAGTATTTGCTGTTGCCAGTCCAAAGTCATCATGACAGTGCACGGCCAGTGGGATCTTCTTTATCTTCCATATCTCTTCTCTGATTCTCCCCATCAGGTTCTTCATCGAGAGTGGACGCAGAAATCCCACGGTATCACAGGCACATATCCTGTCTGCACCGGCGTCAACAGCGGCTTTGTATATCTTTATCAGGTACTCAAATTCTGTTCTGGAGGAGTCTTCTGTTATGAAGTCCACTACAACACCATGATCCTTCGCATATTGAACGGAATCAACAACTCTTTCTATAACCTGCTCTCTTGTCAGTCTCAACTTGTATTTGAGGTGCAGGTTGCTGGAGGCGATAAATAGCGGGATCTCGTCCACTTCACATTCGATACAGGCGTCAATATCAGACCTGATTGCTCTTGCAGGAGCCGCAATAGAAGCATGAAATCCTTCTCGTGATATTTTTTTAAGCGCCTCTTTCTCGTTTTTTGAGACTGCGGGAAAACCCGCAGCAATTATGACTACCCCTATCTCATCCATCAGTTTGGCAATTTCGATTTTCTCATCTATCGTCAGGAATACGCCAGGGGTCTGCTCACCATCTCGAAGCGTCTCATCCCAGATAAAGACCTCTTCTGGTAAAGATTCCGGTTTATTCTCTTTTAACCTATTATAATTCTCTACCAAACCTTCATCTTCTATTTCAAACAAAATCGTATCCCTCATTAAAAATAGACATCAGAATAATCACTCTTCATATTAATTTCCGTTTCAACATTTATTAAAACTTCTGATTTATCTCTCCAACTGTTGGGCAACCCTCAAAGATCATCCTACAAGCTCTTCTGCCAGTTCGCAAACCTTCTTTGCACCATCAAGCCTCCCTGCAAAATCTCGCATCTTATCACAGTTATCTTTAAGTTCCATCGCCTGATCTATACATTCCGAGATCATGAAAGGCGGTGTAAAGTAGCTCATCTGCTTGCCCACCTTCAACTCATAGATTCTTCCTGCGTTGTTCTGCTGCTCTGTGTGAAGCATATCAGGAAATGAGAGGATCGGTCTTCCGAAGCTAAGGCATTCCATCATCGTGCTATGCCCACCCGGTGCAATCACAAGGTCAGAAGATTTGATGTATGGGAAGACGTCCATTACGTATTCCTGTATGTCAACATTGTCTGGTTTATCATTGAGGCTCTCGGAATCGACATTTGGGCCTGTCACCAGAGTAAAGTTCAGATCATCTCTCATCTTTGCAGTAGAGATCACACTTTCAAGCAACCGTTTACGATAGCCAAAACCACCAACCAGAGCAAATATGTGTGGACTTTTCAGATCAAGAACCTCGCAATCATCGTATCTCTCCTGCACAAGAGGTCCAACAAACTCCACCTTATCCACCGTCTCAGGAAGCAGAAATAAGCTTCTTTCGCAGACTGTGAAAGGTGGTGGAAAATCCGGGATTATTATGCGATCAGTATACTTAAAGACGGTATCTGCGAGCCACTTGACGAATCTTCCAGCAAGCTCAAGTTTTATACCTCTATTCTCAAAAAATCCGTTCAGATTCGTCTGATTCAAAATAAATATCAGTGGGATACCTTGTCTTTTAGATGCAACTGCTGCAGTGAAGTAGCTATCGGATATCACTACATCGGATTCTCCCTTCTTTACCAGATCGACGACTTCCGAATACCCCTTCAATTGTGACCGTCGAAAAGTCTCGGCTATCGATCCCACGATGCTCAAAGAACCCGATTCACCGACCAATTTTATTTCGGATGGGATCTCCATAGCCTCAAATCCAGCTTTTTTTATATGCTCTTTCGAGTATCCGTATGCTGAAAAAAGAACCTCATGACCTGCATTTTTCAATTCTTTACCGACAGTTAAACTTCTGCTCGTGTGGCCAAGCCCCTCCCCACAAACAAAGATCTGAACTTTCATGTATTGAATTACCTCCGATCAATAACATCGGTTCAATGCTTTATAGATAAAAGTTGTGTATTGTTAAACAGGGTCTGAAGTAAATTCTCATGCAAAATGTGGGACCTTCTACTCATCACCTTCGAATATACAGCACGAATCCCAGAACAACCACAATCAAAATTATCGTTACTGTTACCCAGATCCATGATATAACTGTTGGTCCTTCCACTGGTGTTGGTGGCAATATAGTTGGTGTTACTGTCGGAGCCTGCGATGATTCTTGTTTCAAAGTCGGTGTTAAAGTGGTCATTTCCTTTTCTGTAAACAATGCAAATACTGTGAAATGAGACACATCTACAGTTGCCGTATTTGTTGAGATATCGACTGTTGTTTCCAGGGGAACCCACTCTGTGTCATCCCAGACCTTTACAACCACTGTTTCGCCTTCTGGTACATCGTCGGAATCGAACTCGAAGACTAATGTTACCTTCGGATCAAACGTTGCGTCGTTCGGTCCGAGATTGTATGTGGCCAATGTTCCACCCAGGTCCATGGAGCTGATGCTAACCGATTTCAGTGGTTTTCCGCCTACATCAAGTGCGGTTGTTCCCTCTGGGATGATAATCTTAGCTTTACCGTCAGACGATTCTTCAGTGTAAATGGACTTCACTCTTCCCTGTGAATCCGTCTTTATCTCGGATAGTATGAACCCTCCGCCACCGCCGCCACCAGTGGAACCAGATGCACCATCGGTTACCGTCTTCTCTTTAACGGTGATTGTTTCAGTCGCTTCGTTGTTCGTTTCATCTGTTTCATTTATTACACCTTCCGAATCTACTATGACTTTAATCTCACGGTTTCCAGCTACAGCAGTCCAACTTACTAAAGCAGATGAACTCGAACTACCGGTTACTGAGATCGAATCATCTCCAATTAAGGATGTTCCATCAAAGAATGATACCGTAAAGTCGCTTGTATCTGCTCCACCGATGTTATGAACGGTTGCGATTATTGTTATGGTATCTCCTTTCGTTGGGTTTGCCCGTGAGAATGAAATGTCAGGTGAGCCAATCTTTAGATCTGATACTGGCGCAAGGACAAAGGGTGGATCAAGGGTACCATCATCTATTGTTAAGTTGACTTGTATTGTATTTACTCCTACTACTGTGTAGTCAGTTTCATTCCAATCAGGGAGCTTGTATAGTTCAAAACCTGAAGATACTGGTGCTGGAAATGTTATGTTAAACGGATATATCCCATCAGGTCCGGTTGCATTTATAAGGAAGCCTTTTGCGCTCTTTAGCGAGACCCAGGCAGGCGGATTTGTAATGTTAAAATAAGCCGAATCGTTTACCGGATCGTCAGTGACTCTCTGCTTGATGATGGTTATTGGATATGGTGTGGAAACGCCAGTAACTATCGGGCCATTATGAACTCCGACATCTCCGGTAGCGTCATCTGTTCCATCACCTGAGGTGAACTTGAATGTATGTGAATCGCTAGGGGATAAAGTTATTGAATACTCGTATATCTCACCGTTCGTGTAATCTTCATCTCCTCCTGGTCTAACTGTCATCAAGTATGGTGTTCCATCGATTATAACGTTTACAAAGGCGGGTGCTTCGTTATCTGAATCCGTATATGTCACAGAATATGTGAATGTAGTGGATGCGTTTCCAACTGATGGATTTATAGAGCCAGATGAGAGTTCTGGTGGGTTGTTTACAACTGTTGTCATAACTGCAGCTGTGTCTATAGCAGTTGATTCTGTATTTGAAGTCGCGGTAACAGTCACATTGTAGGTTCCAGCACTACTATCCGATACATTCAACAGGACAATCACGGTTTCACTTGCGTTTAATTCTATCGAGCTTGGGTTCAATTCAGCCGTATCTGCACCATCAGGATTTGTAATAGACAATGTAAAAGTATCATCCTGGTTTCCGGTATTTGTAACTGTTATCTCGTATGTCGCTACCTTATCCTTATAAACGGTCTGGTTTACTGGTTGCGAGAGCGAGACGCCGTAGGTTGGCATCGACGTTATTATATTTTCTTCTCCCGGAGTTGGTTCTTCGAATTCTCTAAAATCATCAGCGTCATTACCTGTATCTACACCATCTGGATATCTACCTGCCGAATTTTCGACATCTGGTGCAGGTGCATCGCCAGAGCTACCATAGCCCACTCTATCGACATTCTCAGTTGAAGAGTTGAGATAGATGATATCTCCGTTGTTATTCAGCCAACCACTGGAGTAATTGAATACCATGTAACCACCCGATGCTATTGTTCCTGAGAGGGATTTGCTGTGGCTTCCCTCATCCTCAAGTGTCCATCCGGCTAAATCAACGGCATAGCTACCATTGTTGTAAAGCTCGACCCATTCTGTTGCGTTTTTGGAGACGAATTCGTTGATTACAACACCTGGGGCAGGTGGTTCCGCCGAGACTGTGACACTTGCAAATCCAATAACAGATTCATTTGTTGCGTTGACGGTTGTGATCCCCGTTTCATTTGCCGTGAAAAATCCGGTACCATCAACCGTTCCAACCGTCCCATTGCTGCTCGACCAATCAAATATGATTCCCATCATCTCTTTACCATATTGGTCGTATCCGGTTGCTGTAAATGGTTGAGTATCGCCCAAATCCAATGTAACAGATGATGGGATAACTTCTATTTTTGAGAGTTGTGATTGTACCGTTTCTTCGAGCACGACATCTCTTGCCCCTTCATTATTCGTCCAATCGTCATCTATCGGAATGCTTGCTTTTACTGTGATTGTGTAATCACCGGGCTCAAGGTCGGTGGTGTTCCAGGTAATATTGCCTAAGTGATACGAATTTATGCTATTTGAGTATTTTGCTATTTCAAAATTCCAGGTACCATTGCCGACAATTACAGATATATTTGTATCTTCAGGTCCGACGGTTCCGTTATTGACGACTTTAAACTTGATAAAAAATGCTTCACTGATGGTCAAATTATCATCCAGGGGTAACTTTTCTTCTGTTCCATTGTCGATTCGTATACCTGTACCATAAGCCCCGGTGTAATCGGATTTTATGTAGATATCGTGGAGAGGCAACACTTCTTTTACAATCGCTTCAGGCACTGTTGAAGAAGCCTGTGTAATCGCCGACATAACACCACCAAGCATCGCAATGGTCATCAAAAAAGTCAAAAACTTCAAGACATTCGATTTATACATACTCAGTTTCATGTATACTCACCCATGCTATCCAATAACAAACTAATATTTTTGTTATAAAACAAAAAAAGTTTTAATATAAAAAGTTTTCGTTATTGAAGTTTCATTGCGTATCTAATAGTGCCGATTGCTGATAAAAGAGCCTTAAAGCTCTTCCAAAATGAGACCAGCAACCCTTTTACCACTCATGAGCATACCGCCAAATATCGGACCCATGCGCGGCTCTCCAAAAACAGCATTGCAGCACATTCCGGAAGCGAATACCCCGGGGAATATCTCTCTTGTATTTTCAAGGATCATGCGTTCCCCTATTTCGGCATGCATCGGTTTTTCCCCTATAACTTTTCCTGTTGGTGTTTTAAGCTTGCAACCGCTCTTATTCTGGATGATATTTGCAATTTCTGCTGCATGCCCGGTAGCGTCAATGACATATTTTGATCTAACAGTTATCGGATCGACATGCAACTTGGCCATCTCGACCGCACTCCAATTGATGACCAGGCCACTTACTCGCTCTTCAGTCATCATAACGTCTTCCACACTGAAGAGGTTGAATATAGTTGCACCAGCTTTCGATGCCATTGAGCAGATAGTGGTCGTCGTTTCAATCGAATCAGCGCAGAAATAACCCTCTTCAAAGGGGGTGGTTATTATACCAAATTCATCAAGGATCTTCTTCCCTTCGTCTTGGACAACGATCTCATTGAACATAATTCCACCACCCCACATACCACCGCCAAGGGACAGCTTCCTCTCGAAGAGCACGACTTTCTTGTTGTTCTTGGCAAGAAAGTAAGCCGCCGTCATCCCTGCAGGCCCACCACCAACAATAGCAACATCACATTCCAGGCTATCGAGCAGTTTGGCAGAGAATCTCTCAATGATAGCCTGTGAGATCTTAACATCATCTAATTCCATATCATTCTCCTATTTTATCCTCTACATTTATGTCACAATACCCAGTATTTATATGTACTGAAATTATCAGTGTTTTCATTTAAGATGGTTACCCCAACGGATCGTTTAAAGCGAAAAGGTTTAAATAGTATGCAAAGTAAGAGGTGCACGGGTATGAAAAGAAAAAATATAATGGCAAGATTTATAGTCATGTTACTAATCGCTTCCGTTTTGATCTTTTCAGGTTGCGTTGAGGAAGGTAGAGATAGTGATGGAGATGGCTGGACGGACCAACAAGAGATGGCTGCTGGCACTGATATTGATAACAAGGATACGGATGGCGACGGTTATTGGGATTCGAAGGACGAAAATCCACTTGATCCAGAAATTCCTGAAAAACAGGTATCTCCAACTCCGTCAGCTTCACCAAAACCAACTGCTAAGGTTGATATAAAGAGCTGGCACACAGTGACTTCGTTCTCTGGTGTTGATGATTCATCTACAACGACGACAGAACTATTCGCCATTCAGGGAGGTAGATGGCGAGTAGATTATAACGTAAAAACCGATCCGGAAGGGGGATCTTTTGGAGTTTTTCTATATTCAAAACATATAACACCAAAACATGTTGAAACATGGGAATGCAATGAATATGAATGTAGTGGGACCTGGTATATAGAAGAAGGAAGAGGTGACTTCTACTTCTACTTGATCGCTGTGAATATCGATAACTGGGAGCTGACAGTAAAGGACTTCTACTAGATCTTTTAAGAAATGGTAGCAGATGGTCTTTCAGATCTCTTAGATAAATTTCGGCATTCTTAAGTGATAAAAAGCTCTAAATGGACCCACATGACGAAATGTTCAGACTTTGATGATATATTCAATTCAAAATCGGTAGCAATAATCGGGGCATCGAATTCGCCCCTTGGCGGTGGCGGTATATTTTTGAATGCGATGAAAGATATGGATACTATAAAGATTTTTCCCGTCAATCCAAAAGTGGAAGAAATCTCTGGACTGAAGTGCTATCCAAGCGTTAATGATATACCAGTGCCGGTAGACTATGCAGTCATCGCTGTTTCTGCAAAAAGGGTCCCGGGCGTTATCGAAGAGTGCATAAAGAAGGGTATAAAAGGCGTTCAGATATTCAGCTCGGGATTCAAGGAGATAGGAGAAGATGGAGCTGCACTGGAGGACGAGATCAGAAGAGTTGCCAAAGATAAGATTAAGGTTATAGGCCCAAATTGTATGGGACTTTATTACCCGAACAGTGGACTCTCCTTCTTCCCGGGATCTCCCACTGAAAGCGGTGTAGTCTCTTTTGTATCTCAAAGTGGGAGGTTTGCAACCTTTATAATAATGATGGGTGGACAGGTCGGTATTAAATTTAACAAGATTATAAGCTTTGGGAATGCAGCGGTTCTGGAAAGCACCGACTTTCTGGAATACCTTGGGGATGACCCTGAGACGAAGGTAATTGCAGCGTATATTGAAGGAGTGAAGGATGGAAAAAGGTTCTTCGATGTTGTAAAAAAGATATCAAAGAAGAAGCCAACGATAATCTGGCGAGGTGGTCGAACGGATCAGGGTGGACGTGCTGCTGCGTCTCACACAGGTTCACTGGCGGGGTCAAGTGCCATATGGGAAGCCCTTTATAAACAAACCGGTGCTATCGAGGTGAAGAGCATGGAAGAGCTTTTGGATACAATAACGGCATTCATCAACCTACCATCTTCAACCGGTAGAAGAGTCTCAATTCTTACAGGCGGGGGAGGCGAGACAGTCTCATCTGCAGACGCCTGTGCAGAAGAAAATTTGGTGGTACCACCGTTCACTCAGAAGACAAAAAGCCGGGTTGCTCAGATACTCAACACACCCGGGACGATCCATGGCAATCCGATCGATTACTCGGGCATGGGCTTTAGCCCAGGAATATTAAAAAGGGTTATTAGAGCCGCAGCATCAGATGAAAACATCGACGCTTTGGTGGTGCTGCAGTTTCTGGGGCCCGGACTACTCGAGAGCATGATCAGTCCGACAATTATCCAGCAATTTTTACCGGGCGTATCAGGGACAGATGACGGGGAGAGTATGGACAAGGTTATAGATATGTTTCTTAGAAGTTCGGTGAGCGATCTGATAAAGACAAAGAAATCAATTGGAAAGCCATTGATAGCAATATCGCCTTTTGGCGCAGAGGAAGCGGAAAACATATCGAAGCTCCAGGAAGCCGGTGTGCCTGTATATCCAACGTTTGAACGTGCATTGAGGGCTCTATCAAACTTCGTAGATTACTATGAGTTTTTAGATAAGGCATGAATGATGAGTGTAGTTTATAGGCTCTGCCGCTCTGTACCACGTACACCCAACCGAACCAACAGTAAAATATATCATGTAAAAAAACCTTCAAGAAGGTTGACCATTAAACTTTTAATTTAAAGGTTATTGTGGAGGATGAATAAATTTGGCTAAGAAATCACAAAGAAGAGCAGATGGGTGGAAATCAAAGAGATGGTATAATGTTGTAGCACCAGAAATGTTTGGAAGATCTGATATCGGTGAAACACCATCCGATAGCCCGGATAAGTTGATTGGTAGGGTTATCGAGACAACACTTGGCGATTTGACAAACGATTTCTCAAAACAGAATACGAAGCTTATCTTTAAGATATACAACGTAGATGGTAACACGGCTCATTCAAAATTTATAGGTCATAATCTGACGAGAGATTACATGCGAAGCATGGTGAAACGGAGAACTTCACGTATCGACGCAAATACGGATGTTATCACGTCTGACGGTTATACACTCAGAGTGAAGTCGTCTTGCTTTACAGTAAAACGGGCAAAAACATCACATATTGAGACTATTAGGAAGATTATGGAGGATAACATAATATCAAGAGCCAAGGGATTGGAACTGAGCCAGTACATACAGGAGATCGTTCTTGGAAAGCTCTCTTCTGATATTTATAAAGAGGCTAAGCTGGTATATCCTATGCGCAGGGTTGAGATCAGGAAGACGGAAGTAAAATCCGAGCCATAGCGATATGAGCGTCTCCAAAAAGATACTGTTTTTTGTTCTGGATGGGGCTTCAGATAGGCCGGTTGATGGGTGGACACCACTTCAATCTGCTGGCACACCAAACCTGGATAAAATTGCTGAGATGGGTATATCCGGGATAATGGATACGATTGCTCCGGGAATAAGACCAGGATCGGATACTGCTCACCTCTCTTTACTTGGCTATGATCCTTATAAGTTCTATACAGGCAGGGGTCCATTTGAGGCGGCAGGTATTGGGATAGATGTTAAACCAGGAGATATAGCGTTTAGGTGTAATTTTGCTACAATTAAAGATGGTTTAATAGTTGACAGAAGAGCGGGGAGGATAAGGGAAACCGGGGAACTTGCACACTCGATAATGGAAGAGATCGATCTGGGTCTGGACTTCATCTTCAAGGAGTCTACCGGACACAGGGCTGCATTGGTTCTCAGGGGTGAAGACTTGAGCCCGGAGGTGACTTCGAATGACCCCAAACATGAGAATAAGCCAATGAAAGAGATAACTTATGAGAGTCCAGTTGGTAAAAAGACAGCAGAAGTATTGAGAGAGTTTGTCTCTCAGGCCAGTAAGATTTTATATAGTCATCCGGTCAATGCTGAACGAATTAAAGCAGGAAAAAGGCCGGCAAACACGATTTTACTAAGAGGGGCAGGAATGGTGCCAGACATGGAGGATTTTGAAGAGAGGTACGGGTTAAAACCTGCCGTAGTTGCTGCAGCCGGCCTGGTTATTGGAATCGGTAAGATGTGTGGAATGGAGCATATCAGTGTTGAAGGGACCACTGGAGGCATTGATTCTGACGTAGTCAGAAAGGTCAATACTGCCATCAAGTCACTAGATGATTATGATTTCGTACTTGTGAACATCAAGGGCGCAGATGAAGCCGGTCACGATGGAGAGTTTGAGGCGAAGAGAGATTTTATTGGAAAAATTGATGACGCTTTTGCAGATGTATCAGGCTTGGAAGACACGTTGGTCGTGGTAACGGTAGACCACTCCACACCGGTTTCAATTCGGGATCACTCTGCAGATCCGGTTCCGGTAATGATGAGCGGACACGGTGTAAGAAGGGATGATGTTAATTCCTATGATGAGATCAGTGCGGCAAAGGGAGGTCTGCACCGTATAAGGGGCATGGATCTTATACCTATCCTGATGGATTTGATCGACCGAACCTCGAAATTTGGGGCGTGATAGCCATAGAAGATATAGAAGAGCTGCTGAAGAGGTTGGTTATCCCCGACAACACGAAGATAGAGGAGAACAACATCTTGGCAGATACGGATGTATTGATTGGAAGCTATGCCGATATAGGCTATGGGATACTCGCCAAATCAGTAATAGCTGGAGAGAGGACAAACATCGCCGGAGACGTGATCGCAGATGGTGATGTCAGAATGGATCTATGGTCCAACATTGAGGGTGATGTTAATGCAAAGATGGATGCTTATCTCGGTGAAAGCGTCAAGATTCACGGAAAGTTGACCGTGTATGGAGATCTCGATATAGGTAACGATGTAATGATAGAGGAAGGATTTGAGGCCAAAGGTTGGATTGCCATCCGAAACCCAATTCCTGTGATCGTTTATATAATGCTTTATCTTGCCGAATTGCTGAGATTGGGTAGAAGTGAAGAGGTTGAAAAGTTTCTGGATGAGCTATTTGAGGAGGACGAATTCAAGATAAGTGATTCTTCAATGGTGATACCAAGCAGGGCCAAGATCAACTATGAGGCGATACAGTTCTCTGGCAAAGGAACGATCGGTAATAACTGCCGACTTGTGGGTAACTTCAAATCATCCTCTTTAAGGGTTGGCGAAAACACGACACTATTTGGGAGCATACGAACAAAAGACGAGATCTATGTGGGTAAAAATAGCATAATTCATGGAGATCTGATATCAAGAGGCGGTGTTTTTGTGGATGAAGGTGCCCACATACTTGGCAAGATTAAGGCCGGGCACGTAGATATACACAAAGATGCAGCAGTCGATGGTCCTATGAGTGCATCAAATGGTGTCCGAATTCTGAGGGATGAAGAAGAGGAAAAAGATAATAAGCAAGATTGATTCCTTATTAAAGCGAAAATTAGATTATTTTATATATGGAATATGAGATATTAGAAAGGGTTGGAGTTTTGATGTCATTATTGGCATTTTAGACATTATAGGTCGGGAGGAGAAGGTGACAAAGCGCGATTACTATGAGGTTCTGGGACTCGGAGAAGGTGCAACAAAAGACGAGATAAAACGAATATACCGTAGGCTGGCAAAAGAGCATCACCCCGATATGAATAAAGATAACACAAAAGAGGCAGAAGAGAAATTTAAGGAGATATCTGAAGCCTATGCGGTTCTATCGGATGACGAGAAGAGGGCGAGATACGATCGTTTTGGTCATGCAGGACTGCGAGGATTTTCTTCAGAAGATATATTTGGGGGAGCCGACTTAGGAGAAATATTAAGGGATCTTGGCTTTGGCGGGGGTGGACTTGGCAGTATATTTGATGCCTTCTTTGGTGGAGGAGGTGGCTATCAAAGAAATAGAAGAACGCCATCAAGGGGTTCTGACCTTCGCTACGATCTTGAGTTGACACTTGAGGATGCAGCTTTTGGTCTTGATACAACAATTGAGATTCCACGATGGGTGAGATGTGAACCATGCGAGGGTTCTGGAGCCGAGCCGGGAACAGAAAAAGAGACCTGCTCGACCTGTCAAGGATCAGGCCAGATAAGAACTGTGAGGAGAACTGCCTTTGGACATTTTACTTCAATAAACACCTGCGACAAGTGCCAGGGATATGGTAAGGTTATAAAAAATCCGTGCGAAGAATGTGATGGAGCAGGAAAAATTAGGAAACTGGGCAAGATAAATGTGAAGGTTCCGGAAGGGGTAGACACTGGATCTCGCCTGAGAGTAGGTGGAGAGGGAGAGGCTGGTCATTTGGGAGGCCCACCTGGAGATCTTTATGTTGTTCTTCACGTCAAATCCCACGACTTATTTGAGAGATATGGAAACGATATAATCTGTGAGGTTCCTATAAGCATCTCTCAGGCAGCACTAGGTGATGAAATAGAGGTCCCAACACTGGATGGGGAAGAGGATAAGGTAAAAATTTCTGCCGGAACCCAGACAGATACCATATTCAAGCTGAAGGGTAAGGGAATACCGAACCTCAGAGGATTTGGAAGGGGTGATCAGCACGTTAAAGTTCGAGTGGTAACTCCGACCAATTTGAGTGAAAAACAGAAAGCTCTGCTCAGAGAGTTTGCAAAATTAAGTGGGGAAGAGGCCGGACACAAAACTTTCTTTGGAAAGATAAAGGACGGGGTCAGGGACGCAATCTGACATATGAATCGAATCTGTTATTAAGTTATTACCATTCTCCTGGATCTTGCGGGCGAGGAAATGAAGGTTTTTTCCACAACTTACATAATTTTATTTACAATTGTATAATATTGATTATTTATTAACACTTTTGTGATATAAATTTGTCCAATTAGGACAAACTTTATATATTTTAAGCATAATTTAATAATACTTTATACTTCATTAAAAATAAGGAGGAGAAAATGGCTACAGGAGATGTAATGAAAATGGATATTGGTGAAGATGTGATTCTGAAAACACTACGACAGATAGTCGGGCCTACAAACGCTACGTGCGAGATTGTAGACCTGGT